>NZ_KB891295.1 GCF_000373365.1 Parafrankia discariae | reverse complement strand
AGACGTGATCATGCCGTATCGGAAACCCCTCGACGGACAGCCGCTGTCGGAGTGGAAGGAGGAGCTGAACAGGGTGCACCGCAAGGTCCGGGCCCGCGTCGAACACGCCCTCGCCGGGATGAAGACCTGGAAGATCCTGCGTGACTACCGCCGCCAGGCCCGCACCCTCGGGATCACCGCGGCCGGGATCGCCCATCTCTACAACATCAGCCGGACCGGCTGACCGGTCACGCGGACCGGCCACACCCCACCCAAACCGAGTTACGAAACAGCCTTTAGTAGGACTTGATTAGGTCTGTCCGTGATTGTGCTGACTGTCGTCTTCAGCTGTGTGGCGGTGGTTGGTATGGAACTGGGTGAGATGGACCCGGTGCGGCCGGTGATCGAACGGTTCGCGGGTGAGATGTTCGCGGATCTGCCGCGGTGGGATCAGCGGGGCAAGGGTGAGCTTATGTGCGGGGGCTGCTGACCGACGGCAAGCGCAAGAGCATGGTCCCGATGGCCGCCCGCCTCAGTGTGGATCATCAGCAGCTTCAACCATCAGCCGTCGATATCGCAACCTCCCCGGTGACAAATGTGCAGCACTCACGCAGGCAGCTCGGGGTGATGATCTGACCGTGCCCCGTTCGCGACGGACATCCCACCACGGCCAGTTCGCGGGTCGGGCACCGCGCCACCGTGGCCGGGCGTGCGCCGACCGGCCGTATCCGCGCCGCAGAGGTCACCGGCCCGATCTGCCCCGAACGGCTCCACCAGAACCAGATCTGGTGTGGGTGCGCTCGCCGTGCCGGTGCTGGTCGGTTCTGAGGTCCGGTCGAGTCGTACGCCATGCTTGCCACATCGCGTACCACCTACCGTCCTGGGACCGGTCGGGTCGATGGTCGGGCCCTGCTCGCCGCGCGGCGTGAGCCATCTGCATGCGTGCGACTGGCCTGCCACGTCGACAGTGCCTGCCACGAGGTCGGCCGGTGAAGTGCCGCCAGCGATATTCGTCCTGCGCACAGCGGTGGTGCTGCTTCTGGCAGTGGTGACCGCCGCCGTTGCAGGCGGCCTTACCTGGCGGGCACGAGGAAACGTCGCCGAAGCTGCGCTCGTCGGGGGCGCCGGATTCGGCATGGCTGTCAAGTCCTTCCACGAGCATTTGACGCCCTGGGCGTCGGTACGCCGGACTCGGCTTCGTCGGACCGGGCCCAAGAGCCGGGGCGACAGCAGGCCGACGCGCGGGTGAAGGCGATTAGATGGCGCAGGTCGGCGGTCCGAGCCTCGGTGGTCCAGGCGGTCAGCTGTTGGGTTAGCAGAGCGGCGGGGGGATCGCACGAGGCCGACGAGGCGGTCCTCTCGGCGCAGGCAGCTGTGTTGCGGATCGGCTGGGACGATCAGTGGGGTAGTGGTGGTCGATGAGGTTCGCAAGCAGGGTGACGGCTTCGGCGATTTCCTTGCCGGTCATGAGGGTCAGTTGGATCTCTGTCAGGCGTACGGGCGCCGCCCTGGGGCGGCGGGCCGCTGGGGCGGCAGTGGTTCGGCGGTTGGCTGCGTTAGCGGCGGTGGTAGGTGCTGGGTCGGGATGGTCGGGCATCGGCTTCCTCGTTCTTTCCGATCCCGGGGGACTGTCGGCTGTCGGACACTGCGACCGGTCCTTGTAGCTGGGGGACTGGTGCGGGGTGCGGTTTCCCGGGTGGTGGTTGGCGGGGAGGCTAACGCTGGGTGTTCGGCGTGTCGGGGATGCGCGCCGATGAGGATGTGAATCTTGGTGTGGCCGGTTGTGGGCCTGGCTCGGTTCAGCTGGGTGGTCTGCGGAGTGGACGGGCTGGACAGTCGTCCGGGCGGCCATCGGGGGTGGATGTGGATGGTCGGGGGCGGCGGGTGCCGTCCCCGACCATCGGGCGTCATCCGGATGTGGTGGGCCGTCGGCCGGTGGGGGCTGTGCGGCGTCGGCGGGGTGCCGGTGTGGTGGTGTTTCCGCTGGTAGACGGCCCGCAACCATGGTCTGTGATGGATATCACAGGGCCGGGGACAATCGGGTAGCGGTTCGCATTGTGGTCAATCCGGTCGACCAGCTAGAGGCCACTTTCGATCTTCGAAAGTGGCCTCTTCGTCGTTCGGGCCGGAACCGTGGTGGTCACCTCGAGATCCCCGGTGCTCTTCGGGGGGTATCGCCTGGCGGCCGCCCTGGCGGGGCCGCCGCTGTCCGGTAGCGCCTGCGACCTCTTTGTGTCAGGTCTGTGACGTTTCGTGGCAAGCCTGGAATGCTGGGACGGTGCCAAGGGGGGACAACCCGGCTCATCCATGCCGAGCGCGGACGGCCGTGGTGTTCGCCGGCGCTGCCGGCAGCGCCGGCGTGGGCGTCGTGGGCGACGGTGGGCTGACCGCGGGCGGCCGGCCCGGTGGCCGGCTGTCCGGACGGGTGGTGCTCCCGTGCCCGTGACACCGACCCGCGTCGTCCTGGCGGATGACGCGCCGCTGTTCCGTCAGGCCATCGCCTGGCTGCTGGAGGAGCACGACTTCCAGGTCGTGGGTCAGGTGGGTGACGCCGACGGGCTGCGGCACGCGGTTTCGGCGCTGCGTCCCGACATCGCGGTCATCGACATCCGGATGCCTCCCACCGGCCGGCTGGAAGGGCTGGAGAGCGCGGTGGAGCTGCGCGCCAGGCATCCGGGCCTCGGGGTGCTGCTGCTCTCGCATTACCTGGAGTCGCATTACCTTCCGGTGCTTTTCGGGGCGAATGCCCGGGGTGTGGGCTATCTGCTCAAGGAGCGCGTCACCGGTGTCGAGGCGTTCGTCGAAGCTGTCGCCCGGGTCGCGGCGGGCGGCTGTGTTCTCGACCCCGAGGTGGTCGATCTGATGATCACCGACCGCTTGCGGCGTGACCCCCTGCACACCCTGACCGCCCGGGAACGGGAGGTGCTGGCGCTGATGGCCGAGGGCCGTTCCAATCAGGCGATCAGTGCCAAGCTGGTCCTCACTCCCAAGACGGTCGAATCTCATGTGCGCAGCATTTTCACCCGGCTCGGCCTGGCCCCCGAACCGGACGATCACCGGCGGGTCCTCGCGGTGCTCACCTATCTGAGAGCACACCACTGACCGATCGCTGACCGACGGGCTCCGGCCCCGTCGGCGGGCCGGCTCGGTGCGGTGCGCTGCGGTCCGGCACAGTGGCGGGCATTCGACCGAGGATCCCACCCGCGACCGGTCTTGGTTACAGGGCTACCCCTGATGTTGACCACCCCCGCCTGGATCAGGCTCACTGCCGTGGCGGATCAGGTCCGGGCCAGCGCGCCACGGGGGGTGCGCTGGCCCGTCGGCCAGCGTGGTTCCGCGCGCCATGAATTCTCTTTCACTTGCGGTCGGGGGGCCTTCCATGACGTCACAGGTGAGCACGGATCCCAGTCCTGGCGGGTCGACGGAAAGCGAGAGGCGCGCGGTGGTGGCGGCGCCGAGGCCGCGGCGGACGTGGCGGTGGACGGGCCGTTCCGGTTTCACCGTGGTGGCCCGGGCCGGTCGGCGTCGCCTGGCTGGATTTCTGGTCGCGGTCCTCGTTCTGCTCGGCGCCGGCGCCTGCCAGGCCGAATACAAGCCGCCGTTCGCGCCCATCGTGTTCGCCATCGACGAGAACGGTGAGATCGACGTCAGCGCGAGCCGTGACGTGGTGACTCCCATCGGCACCTTCACGATCAGTGAATCGGTGTCGAGGCCGCGGGACGTCTCCTCGGACCGGACCCTGATGATTGTCCGACACAACGTCGCCGGTGTGCTGAAAGACGCCTGGTTCACCCTGCTGGCCGCGGTGAACCTGCGTTTCTCCGTGGACGGGACGAACCGGCTCGTTCCGCAGGACGAGGAGAACGTCGCCCTGCTGGAGGTGACCGGCCCGGCGACCGGGATCGTCGCCGAGGCGACCGATGACGACTCCGGTGGCCGTTTCGAGTCCGAGCAGGTCGAGGTGCTGCCGGAGGTCCCGGCGGAGACGGACCCCGCGGTCACACCGGGCGGCGAGGGGCCGGGCGGCGAGGCGGGTGAACCGGGTATCGAGGTGACACCGGAGACGCTGAGCTGCGACGAGTCGGGGTGCGCCGAGCCGGTGACCGTGGCGAGCACCGGAACGGGCCCGCTGCGGGTCACCTCGACCGAGATCGTCGGCTCGGACGCGGCGGCGTTCTCCGTGGACGCGGGCTGCGAGGCCGACCTGCCGCCCGGTGACCAGTGCGCGCTGAGTGTCGGCTACGTGCCGCCGGACAGCGGCGAGGCGGCGGCCGCGACGCTGGTCATCCACCAGAACCTGAGCGGTCCCGCCAGCGAGGTGAACCTGGTGGGAAGCGCCGGGACGACGCCGACGCCGCCCGACCCGGAGCCCGGCATCGCGGTCACCCCGGAGACGGTGTTCTGCACCAGCTCGGCCTGCCAGCCGGTGACGGTGGAGAGCACCGGTGCCGACCCGCTGACCGTCACGTCCGTCGAGATCGTCGGGGCGGACGCCGCCGCGTTCAGCTATACGAGTGACTGCGAGGGCGCCGCTCTGCCGACCGGGGCCCGGTGTGTGGTCACCCCCGAGTACACGCCGCGGGGTGGCTCCGGCGCGACGGCCAGCCTCGTCATCCACCACAACCTCGCCGGGCCCGCGACCGAGGTGACCCTCTCCGCCTCCTGAGAGCGTTCTTCGCTGATGGCTGCGACTGACGACTGACGACTGACGACTGACGGCGGGCGGGTGCGGGCGGACCCGTCCCGTTCGCCCCGCGGGCTAGCCGATCCGCCCGGCGGGTGGCGGGCACGGCGCCGGCGGCGCGTCGGCGAAGTCCGTGACGCGGTACCCGCCGGTGGAGTCGGGGGCCAGGTCCACCCGGATCCGGGACGCGAGGCCGAGCTGCCCGGTGGGCAGCGACTGTTCCAGGGTCTCCCGCCCGGTCTCGTCCAGACAGCTGTCCACGGCGACGGCCCCGCCCTGCGGCCCGGCCGAGACCCCGGTGACCAGCAGCCGCAGCGGCCCGCGGACGGATCGGCCGGGGATGGCGCGGTTCTGGTCCAGGAGGGTCGTCAGCATGCCGAAGAAGGATGCGTCGACCTGGTCCACCAGCGAGCCGAGAGCGGCGCGGTCACCTTCCTGGGCGCGGGTGAAGGCATCCCAGAAGGCGAGGTGGGCGCGGACCTCGGGGCTGGCCGGGTCCACGCCCGGCCCGGTCGTCATCTCGACGGAGCCCGCGACGACCGGGGCCCCGCCCGCCGTCGGCGCCTGCGAGGAGTCGGCCGGGCCCGCGGTGGCGGGTGGTGCCCCGGTGCCGTCCCAGGAGACGAAGGACGTGAGCGCGGCGACGATCTGGCGGTCGGTCGGGGCGCTGAACACCTCCGCGCCGCTCCAGGCGACCTTCACCGAGGTCGGGCAGCCCGCGGCGGCCGGGTTCACCGGGACGGTGGCGACGACCTGACCGGTGTGCGCCGCGCGCACCGTGATCCGGTACGAGCTGCGGAAGAACGGGACCCGCTGTTGGCTCCCGAGGTCGAAACGGCAGATGACGTCGGTCGCTTCGCGGGCGTCCCGCTCGGCGCACGCGACGAGCTGGGCCTGCGCCGGCGGTGCCAGGAAGGCGTCGCGCTCGGGCTGGCCCATGTCCTGGAGCAGCCGGACGGGGAACGTCGACCCGGTGGGGTCGTTCCCCTGCTGCTGGCTGAACAGGGCCACCGGATGCGGCCCCGGCCCGGTGTAGGGCGGGGCGGAGGTGAGGGCCACGTTTCCGGCGCAGACCTCGTTGAGGGCGCCCAGGTCGACCGGCCCGTCGACGGCGCGGACCTCGCCGCCGGAGCCCTGGCCGCCGGGGCCGTCCGACGCGCCCCCGCAGGCGGCGAGCGCGCAGACTGTCAGCGCCGCCACCGAGAGCACCGCCGTCGCCCGTTGTCGCACGCCTGCCCCTTGTCCCGCGGCCGTCGCCGACGGTGGGCGACTGTTTCGTCCGGGAAGATCCCCACCATATCGGCCACGCGGGGACGCCCGCCGGTCACGTTCGCCGGGCACGTCCGCCCACGGGCACCTGCCGGAATGCCGGCTGGTGGGGAAGTCGCGATCCGTTTCCGTGGCGGGGTGGCCAGAGTACGATTCCGGCGAAGAAGAAGCTGTTTCCGCATGGTTAGAACAGCGTTCTGGCCAGGCGGGTGGTAAGGGCGGATCGAATCGTCACGGTCAGGGAGCGCTCATGAAAGCCGTACGTGCCGGCAACGGCGGCGTCAGTGTCGTCGACCTGGAGGAGCCGCCCGGCTCCGGCGAGGTCTTGAAGATCGCGGCCGCGAGCATCTGTAGCTCCGACCTCCTGTACATCAGATTAGGCAGCCAGCGGATCATCGGGCACGAGCTGGCGGGCGTGCGCGAGGACGGGTCGGCGGCGGTCGTTGAGGCGATCATCGGCTGCAATGTGTGCGACCTCTGCCGGCAGGGCCGGTACAACCTCTGCGTGGAGCAAACGAAGCAGGCCCTCGGCGCGACCGCGGATGGCGGGATAGCCGAGCGGTTCCGGGTCCCCGCGGAGCGGATCGTCCCGCTCCCGACCGGCCTCGACGTCCGCGACGCCCCGCTGGTCGAGCCGGCGTCGGTCTCCTGGCACGCCCTGCGGCTCGCCGGCATCGGGCCGAACACCCGGGTCGCCGTCGTCGGAGCCGGCGCGCTGGGCCTGCTCGCCGTCGCCGGTGCCCGGCATCAGGGCGCCCCCGAGGTCGCCCTCGACGCGCGTCACCCCCACCAGGCCGAGGCCGGCGAGCGGCTCGGCGCGACGCTCGCCCACGAGGGGCTCTACGACGTGGTCGTGGAGGCCGCCGGCTCGGACAGCGGCCTCGACCGCGCGATCGATCTCGTCGCCCCCGGTGGCACGGTGGTCTGCGTGGGTGTCCGGCTGGAAAACAAGGTCGGGGTCAAGTGGAGCCCGCTGTTCCACCGCGAGGCCCGGCTCATCCCGTCCATGGGCTACTGCGCCCACGAGAACGGCCGGGAGATGGAGGACGCGGCGGCCATGCTCGCCAAGGACCCCGAGATCGCCCGCACGCTGATCACCCACCGGTTCCCGATCGCTGACGCCGCCGAGGCGTTCCGGGTCGCCGCCGACCGCAAGGCCGGCGCGCTGCGGGTCGTGATCGAGCCGTGAGCACCGGGAACATCGGGGGCACCGGGAACATCGGGGACACCGCGAGGCCCGGGGGCGCCGTGGGCATCGTGACCGGAGCCGGTCGTGGCATGGGCCTGGCCTGCGCCCACCGGCTGGTCGACCTGGTGGACGTCCTGCTCCTGGTGGACCGCGACCCCTCCGTCGCCGAAGTGGTCGGTGAGCTCGCCAAGGCCGGTTCGGCCACCGTCGAACCGTTCGTCCTCGACGTCACCGAGGTCGAGGGCCTGGAGCGGCTCGCCGCCCGGGTCGCCGAACTCGGCACGCTGCGCGCCGTCGCCCACGCCGCCGGGATCTCCCCGAGCATGGCCGACTGGCGGCGCATCTTCACCGTGGACCTGGTCGCCACGGCCCAGCTGGCGCGGGTGCTGCGGCCGCTCACCACCGCCGGCACGGCGTCGGTCTACTTCGCGTCGATGGCGCCGATCCTGAGCATCGGCGAGCCGCACCCGACCGCCGACGCCGCGCTGGACGAGCCGCTCGCCCCGGACCTACTCGACCGGATCCACGCCGCGCTCGGCGCCACGGTCGAGGACTCGGGCTGGGCCTACTCGTGGGCCAAGCGGGGGGTGCAGCGTTTCGCCCAGCAGGAGGCCGTCCGGGTCGGGCCGCTCGGCGGCCGGGTCTGCTCGCTCTCCCCGGGGATCATCGACACGCCGCAGGGCCAGCAGGAGGCGGCGGAGCACAGCTCCATGCAGGTGCTCGTCGAGCGGACCCCGGTCGGCCGCATCGGGCAGGCCGAGGACGTCGCCGACGTGGTCGCCTTCCTCCTGTCCGACCAGGCGCGCTTCGTCAGCGGCATCGACGTCCTCGTGGACGGCGGGGTCGCGGCGGCCGTGCGCGGGCCGGCCGCCGCGACCGTGAAGTAGCGGACCTCGTCCGAGCGGAGAATCCATGACCCGCCGGTGGAATCCATGACCTACGGAAACGGGGTGTCGGTGGTGGGCGAGAGCGAGCCCGTCGTCCTGGTCGAGACCGCGGACCGCGTCACGACGGTGACGCTCAACCGGCCCGCCGCGCGCAACGCGCTCAGCCGGGCGCTCACCCACGCGCTGTGGGACGCCGTCACCGCGGCCGGGGATGATCCCGGCGTCGACGCGGTGATCGTGACGGGCGCCGATCCCGCGTTCTGCGCCGGGGTCGATCTCAAGGAGGTCTCGGGCGAGGTGCCGCCCTCCGCCGTCCCGCGCGGGCCGGGGGAGGGGCCCGAGCGCCATGACAACGGGCTGTTCCGGTTCCTGCCCGTCATCGACAAGCCGGTCATCGGGGCCGTCAACGGCGTGGCGGTGACGGGCGGCCTTGAGCTGGCCCTGCAGTGCACGTTCCTGGTGGCCTCGGAACGCGCGCTGTTCGCCGACACCCACGCCCGGCTCGGGATCATGCCGGGCGGTGGGGCCAGCGTCCTGCTGGCGCAGTCGATCGGGCTGCGCCGGGCCGTCGAGATGTCGCTGACCGGCAACTTCCTGACGGCGGCGGAGGCGCTGCGGCTCGGTCTGGTCAACCATGTCGTGCCGCACGACGAGCTGCTGGGGTGCGCGCGGCGGCTGGCCGGCGACATCGTGAGCAACGACGGGCAGAGCGTGCGCCGCCTGCTGCTGCACTACCGGCAGCTGGCGAACACGGCGACCCTCGACGAGGCGCACCTGGCCGAGGGGCTCATGGCCGAGACGTGGCGGCCCGGGACCAGCCACGTCGCCGCCCGCCGCGCCGACGTCACCCAGCGCGGCCGCCGGCAGACCCGCGCCTGACCCGGTCCGCAGCCCGCGACGGCGATCGCCGTACAGACCGCCGGGGCGGTCTGGCGGGTCCTTCGGGGGCTCGCCGGACCGCCCCGGCTGGTGCCTGGTGCTGGTGTTTGCCGGTGCTGGTTGGTGCTGGTGTTGGTGCTGGTGTTGGTGGGTCAGGTTCCGGCTGGGGTGGCGATGGTTTTGACTTCGAGGAATTCCTCGAGGCCGAGGAGGCCGCTTTCGCGTCCGATGCCGGATTGCTTGTAGCCGCCGAAGGGGGCGTCGGGGGCGTACCAGCTGCCGCCGTTGACGCTGATGGTGCCGCTGCGGATGCGGCGGGCGACGTTCAGGGCGCGGTCGGTGTCGGCGGACAGGACGGAGCCGGAGAGGCCGAAGATGGAGTTGTTCGCGATCGCGATGGCGTGGTCGTCGCCGTCGTGGGGGATGACGGCGAGGACGGGGCCGAAGATTTCTTCCTGGGCGATCTCGCTGTCGGGGTCGACGTTCGCGAGCAGGGTGGGGGTGTAGAAGTACCCGGGGTTGATCTTCTGGCCGCCGGTGACGAGGGTGGCGCCGGCGGTGATGGCGCGCTGGACGATGTTGTCGACCTTGTCGCGTTGCTTCTCGCTGATCAGGGGGCCCATGTAGGTGTCGGGTGCGGACGGGTCGCCGACCTTGATCTGGGCGAGGGTGGCGGCGACCTTCTCGACGATGGCGTCGTGCTGGGCGCGGGGGACGACGAGGCGGCTGGTGATGGCGCAGCCCTGTCCGGCGTGGGAGCAGATGGTGAAGGCGGCCATCATGGCGGCCATGTCGTGGTTGGCGTCGTCGAGGACGACGAGGGCGGATTTCCCGCCGAGTTCGAGGAAGACCTTTTTGACGGTCCTGCTGGCGACTTCCATGATGCGTCGGCCGACGGCGGTGGATCCGGTGAAGGTGACGAGGTCGACGTCGGGGTGGCTGGTGAGGACTTCGGCGGCGTCGATGTCGAGGGAGGTGATGACGTTGACGACGCCGGGGGGGATGTCGGTTTCGTTGGCGATGAGTTCGGCGAGGGCGAGGGCGAGCAGGGGGGTGTCGGGGGCGCCTTTGAGGATGACGGTGCAGCCGGCGGCGAGGGCGGGGGCGAGTTTCGCGAGGGCGAGTTGGGTGGGGTAGTTGTAGGCGACGATCGCGGAGACGACGCCGGCGGGTTCGCGTTCGACCCAGCGGTGGTGTTGGGCGCCGCGGGATTCGACGGTGCCGAGGTCCTGGGTGAACTGGTAGCCGGCGGCGAGGTCGGCGTAGTACTTGACGAGGTTGATGGGGTCACCGAGGGCGGGCCCGTCGGTGATCATGCGGGGGTGGCCGACCTCGGCGATGGTGAGTTCGCGGAGTTCTTCTTTGTGCTTGAGGAGGACGTCGTGGAGCTGGTTGAGGCACTGGACGCGGAACGCGACGTCCGTGGACCAGTTGGTGGTGTCGAAGGCCTTGCGGGCGGCCTTGACCGCGGCGGTGGTGTGTTCGACGGTCGCCTCCGCGGCCTGGCCGATGACCTCACCGGTCGCGGGGTTGATCGAGTCGACCGTCCGCTCGGTCTCGACAAGCTTTCCGTCGATCAGTAACCGCTTCACAGCCGCTCCTCGTTGA
>NZ_KB891294.1 GCF_000373365.1 Parafrankia discariae | reverse complement strand
ACTGCCTGGCGAAGGCGTGCCACGCGCACATTCTATCTCCCGGTCAGCTGGAATTTCGGCGTGAACCTTCCAGCCTCCTACCACCTGCGTTGAGAAACCATCACTCATGCCGAGTTCGGGAGTTGACGAAGAAGGGAGTGTGCATTGGCGTGTCGGGATGGACGGGCGGCTCGTCGGCTTAATCGAGTGGCATTGACCTATGGCGCTGATTGCCTGCAGCGCTCATTTCCTCGGGCTCGACGCGGCTCTGAGCGCATCCCTGCTCTACGCCGAACACATCATGCGGAGTCCGGAGGGTCCGGTATCCCGATACGGACGACACCGCTCGGGCCTGGATCGGCGTCATCTCCCGCGCCCCCCGGGCGACCATCCGCCGGGACGGGGAGCGCACCGTGCTCCCCGTAGCGGGCCGTGACCTCGGCGTTCCCGGCCGGGGGCCGGCGGAGCCGGGGCTCCGGCGGCACGGGGCAGGCCGCCGGACGATCTCCGCACACCACTCATACGGGTGAGATTGCCACGGACCCATGGGCGCTTCGATCGGGGAGCCCGCCGTATCCGGCCGGAAGGACGTCCCCGCCTGCACCGGAGCGACGAGCACGAGCGCGCCACACCCCGCCCGACGATCCGCCCGGGAGCCGGGACGCGGCCCCCGGAGGCCACCCCACCCGACCAAGTCCGCGCAGGGGCCCGGGCCCGGTAGCAGGGCGGCTCGCCAACGTCGGCCACGGTCGGGTTGTGCCTTCACGTGCAGCTCGCCGCAGAAAAAGGCCGGGAGAGAACTCCTCTCTCCCCGGGCCCAGACAGTCGTGAACGCGGCGAGTCCGCGGCTACGGGACGCTCGCTCCCGACGCCACCGGCTCGCCCCCACCTTGAGGAACCACGTGGGATACCAACTCCGCCGCCAGCTCCGGTGCGCTCTGCCGCCCACCATCACCGGCCTGCAACGCGCCGTCGCGCTCGAGATCGCCGACAGCGCCCGTGACGAGACCCGCGAAAGCTGGGTCGGTCTCGACGACCTCGCCCGCTGGACCGCCGCCCGCGACACCAAAACCGTGCGGGTCATCCTCGGCCGGCTCGCCGCCGCCGGTTGGGAGTTCCGCGTCCCCATCGGCACCGGGAAGGACGGCCGTCCTCTCTACGCCGTCCCCGGCCGCCGTCTCACCTTCCGCGTCCCGCCCTTTCCACTCGCCCTCGAAGAACCCACCACGGTTACCCCTGCCCCGGGGAAAGAGGCAGCCATGCCGGACCCTTGCCCGCCTCGAGGGGAAACCGTGGTCATGGCAGAGGAAACCGTGGTCGACACCGTGGCCACCCGGGTTTCCCCCTGCTCCTCATCCCGTCAGGTATCCCCTCACCTCTCCCTCCCGGACCTCGCCGACCAGACCCTGCGCGAGGCCGGCGTCACCGACCCCCGAGAGAGATCAGCGATCCTCACCTGGATCGACACCAACCACCGTCCCCGCGGCCGTGCCTGGTGGCGCACCGTCGTTCACCGCGGCGATCTGCCCGCCCTCATCGCCGACTGGCGGAGCCACCAGCTCTTCCAGCGCCCGCCCACACCCCACCGGCCCCCGTGGTGCGGTCTCTGCGAGGAACCCACCCGACTCCACGAGAACGACCAGGGCCGGGTCGTGCGCTGTTCCCGCTGCCATCCGCTGACCAGCACGGCCACCTAGGCCGCCGTGGCCCGCCGGCTCCTCCAGGTCCACCGCGCGCGGGTCGACTCGACTTCGGCCCGTAGGCGCGCGCGTGTCGGTCCTGCGGCCGGCTCCGGCCCTGGGACGTCAGGGGCGGGCGGCGCGGGACCGGGCCCGGTCCGGGTCCCGGGCCTGGGCCTGGGCCTGGGCCTGGGCGGCGAGGTCCCGGGCCACGACGGCGAGGTCGAGACCGGCGGCGTGCAGGGCCATCGGCCAGGTGCTGGTGTCGGTCAGGCCCGGGGCCACGTTCACCTCGAGGAAGTGGGCCGTGCCGGTCGCGTCCACGATCAGGTCGGTGCGGGAGAGGTCGCGCAGGCCCAGCATCCGGTGCGCGGTGACCGCGGTCTCCGCGGCGGCGCGCAGCACCGCGTCGTCGAGACGGGCCGGGGTGTGGAAGATGGTCGCGCCGGCGGTGTACCGGGCGGCGTAGTCGTACACCCCGCCCGCCGGCTCCACCTCGACCGCGGGCAGGGCGCGCGGGCCGTCGCCGGTGTCAAGGACGCCGACCGCGATCTCGACCCCGGTCACGGCCCGCTCGATCAACGCCCAGTCGTGATAGCCGAAGCAGGCCATCAGGGCCTCGGCGAGCTGGCCGGCGTCGTCGACCCGCCCCACCCCGAGCGCGGAACCCCCCGCCCGCGGCTTCACGATCACCGGCAGGCCGAGCCTGCCCACGATCCGGTCGATCAGCGCCGCCGCGCCCAGGTCGTGGAACACCTCGCGGGGCAGCGTCACCGCCTCCGGTGTCGCGACCCCCGCGGCGGTGACCGTGGCCTTCGCCGTCGCCTTGTCGAACGCGGCCCGGCACGCCGCGGGCGCGGCGCCGACATAGGGCAGGCCGTACAGGTCGAGGACTTCGCGGATGGTGCCGTCCTCACCCGAGATGCCGTGCAGGACGGGGAAGACGACCTCGGGCGGGTCGGCGGCGAGCGCGGGCAGCGTGGCGGCGTCGACGTCCCGCAGCTCGACGTCGACGTCGACGCGGGCCAACGCGTCCCGCAGCCTGCTCCCGGAACGCAGCGACACCTCACGCTCGGCGGACAGGCCACCGGCGAGGACGAGCACACGGCCAAGGTCGGTCATCGTCGCGTCCTTCACTCGTCGGGGGCTCGGCGATCGCGGGGTGCGAAGGTCCGCCGGAGGTCGATCTCCGCGCGCAGCACCCGGGCGAGGCGCCGCACGCCGTCGCGGACGCGCTCCGGTGGCGGGTAGCAGTACGACAGCCGCATGGCGTTGCGGCCCGACCCGTCGGCGTAGAAACCGGTGCCGGGCACGTAGGCGACCCGGGCGGCGATCGCCCGGGGCAGCATCGCCTTCGCGTCCACCCCGTCCGGCAGGGTCAGCCAGACGAAGAACCCGCCGTCGGGCCGGGTCCAAGTGGTGCCCGGGGGCATCGTCTCGGTGAGGGTGTCGAGCATGACGTCCCGGCGTTCCCGGTACATCTCCCGGAAGCCCTTGAGCTGCTCCGGCCACGGCTGGGTCGCCAGATACCGCTCCACCGCGAGCTGCGTCAGCATGCTGTGCGACAGGATCGCCGATTCGGCGGCCAGGACGAGGCGGGCGGTCACCGGCGGCGGGGCCAGCGCCCAGCCGACCCGCATCCCCGGCGCCAGCGTCTTCGAGAACGACCCCAGGTAGACGACGTCGTCGGGGGCGTCCGCGCGCATCGCCCGCACCGGCTCGCCGGTGAACGACAGCAGGCCGTACGGGTTGTCCTCCACCACGAGCACCCCCGCCCGCCGGCACGCCTCGACGATCTCGGCGCGCCGCGGCGGGGTCAGCGTGATCCCACCCGGGTTCTGGAACGTCGGCACGGTGTAGAGCAGCTTCACCCGGGCGCCTTCGGCCGCGAGCCGGCCCAGGGTCTCGCGCAGCGCCTCGGGGTCGAGGCCGTCGCCGTCCATCGCGACGTGCACGACCCGCGCCTGGTAGGCGGCGAACGTGTTGATGGCCGTGACGTAGGTCGGCCCCTCGGTGAGCACCACGTCGCCGGGATCGACGAACACCCGGGTGAGCAGGTCGAGCGCCTGCTGGGATCCGACGGTCACCACCACGTTGTCCGGATGGGCGTCGGTGATGCCCTCCATGGCCATCACGTCGCAGATCCGCGCGCGCAGCCCCGGGTCACCCTGCGCGGAGCCGTACTGCAACGCCACCGCGCCGCGACTCGTCACCAGCTCCGACAGGGTGGACGCGACCGCTTCCAGCGGCAGCGCGTCCACGGCCGGCATCCCCCCGGCCAGCGACACGATCTCCGGGCGGCTCGCGACCGCGAACAGCGCCCGCACCTCGGACGCGACCATCCCCGACGCGCGGGCCGCGTACGACCCCCACCAGCGATCCGTCGGCACCGTGCCGCTTACCGGTTGCTGCTCGTCCACCCGTCCACCCCATTGTCGACGTCGACGGGTGACCCTACCCGCGCGGTCCGGGGCCTGGCCATCCGGCATCACAACCGACGAAAGCCCCGAAGTCCGAACTCGGCCCACGAGCCACGCGGTGGACGTCGGGGCGACCGTGGCGATGTGCGCGGGTCGGGACTCATATTCCAGCTGGCGTGTCGCGGCAGGACCACCAGTAGCCTGTGATAGAAAGTTCACGCTAAGTCGGCGACGTCTGGGAGGAAATTCTTGATGCTTCCTCCCGGTCCGCGGCACCGTTTCGCGCTTTCTGACATGCGCAGCTTCCCCCAGGGGACACGGCTGATCGACGGAGACCGGATATCCTCCGTCCGCCTTATCACTCCTCCCCCGGGCTGAGGTTCGGCGTCTCCTCGCGTTCGTAAGCGCCTTTGACGCCACTCCCGGCCTCATTCCTTCTCCAGGCCGGAGATGTTCGATGATTACCAGTCAGATTCTTCTACCCCTTCTCGCCGTCCCGCTGACTGTCGTCGGGCTCGGTCTCCTCGTGGTCATTCGCCCTTCGGCCGCGCAGGGGATAGCCGAGGTCCTGCACGCCCTCGCCACTGTCGTCCACGGGCACGATGACCGTTCCCCGGAACAGTGCGCACCTCGCACGAAGCGCTCTCGCGCTCGGAGAGACGCTGCCCGACAGACACCACCACCCCTAGAAGATCATGGTGGCGGTGCGGGGGAGTGCGACGGGCCTCCGATGCTTCCGGATCGGGTGGCTCCGCTCCCGTGTGGCGGTCGGCGGACACGGCGAGGCCCTGTTACAGCAGGTAGGAAGCGGCTGCCGGTGGGTGCGGGAGGGCGGGCCGTGTCCCGGCCTCGCACGGCTCATACTGGCCGACGGTCCCATAGAGGCCTGCGAGTCCTTCCTTGCTCCACGGGTTCCAGGACCGGTTCGCGCGACAGCCTTTGCCCCGTTTATTCCTTTCCGAATCCCGCCCTTCGGCCGTCTCTTTAGTGTTGCCGAACGAAAATTGACCGCCTACTGCCGGGACGGCCCCGTGCCACGTGTTTCGGTGACCGATTCCCGGCAAGATCAAAGGAGGTCCGGTCGGTCGGCACGAGGGATTCTTCGTTCCGGCTCGGGACGTCCCCGCCGGGCACGACGCTGACCGGGGCGGGGACGGGGCGGGGCGACAAGGCGAGGGCCGATCCGTTCCATCTCGTCGACGAACACCTTCGGTGCGCTGCCGAGCAGCGTGATCTCGCCGATGAGACCGCCCGAGTCCAGTTTCAGGCGCTGGGTCCCGGCGGCCGGGTGACCCGCGATCCGGGCGTGGTAGGGCAGCGCCCACAGGCCGCCAACGTCGGTCACGGACTCATAGCGAAGACCTTCGATGAGATCGAAGGCGGCGACGAGCATCCGCCGCATCGATTCCCTGCCGCGGAACCGGTACTTACCAGCCAACCGTTGCCCGCCGATCATCGGCAGCACCGTCACCTCTTCGGCCAGACAGACGGCCGCGGCCGCCGCGTCGCCGCCCTCGCTGGCCATCCGCCAGGCGGAGACCACCTCGCGAGCGGAGCCAGGGCCGTCTTCCGTGGCCCAGGCCGGTTCTTCCAGGTCCGCCACCCTCACGCCCTTCTCGAGATCGGCACCGCCGCCGTACATGCTGCGACGAAGATAACCGCCCCGGCGGGCCCATCCGGCCGACGTGGTGCGGTCTCTGCGAGGAACCCACCCGACCCCACGAGACCGACCAGGGCCGGATCGTGCGCTGCCCCCGCTGTCATCCCCTGACCAAAGCGGCCACCTGATAGAAAGCACGGCCGCCTCCGCTCCGCCGGGGCGTTCCCGTCACCGGTGCGCCGCCTGCCCGGTGGGGCGGATGATGATCTCGTTGATGTCGACGGTGTCGGGTTGGTCGAGGGCGAACAGAACGGTGCGGGCGACGTCCTCGGGTCGGAGTCGGGGGTCGGCGGCCCGGTCGGGTGTGGTGTCGCCGGCGTCGACAAGTCCGGGCTGGAGGAGGGTGACGCGCACGCCGGTTCCGGCGGCCTCGGCCCGGATGGACTGGGCCATGGCGGTGACAGCCCACTTGGTGGCGGAGTAGAGCTGCCCGGGCACGGTGATCCGGCCGGTCACCGAACCGGTGAGCACCAGATGTCCCCGGGAGCGCACGAGAGCGGGCAGGGTGGCCCGGGCGACCAGGGCGGTTCCGTAGACGTTGGTCAGCACCATCTCCCGCCACCGCTCGGGGGAACCGGTGCCGTGCAGGAACGAGGTGGGGGTGAACACGCCGGCGTTGGCGAACACCGCGTCCAACCGGCCGAACGCATCCTCGGCGCGGGCGGGCAGGGCGGCGACCTGCTCCCAGTCCTGGATGTCGCAGGCAGCCGCCACGGCCCGGGTGGGGCCGCCCAACTCGGTGGCCAGGTCACGCAGTGCCTGCCGGGACCGGGCGGCGAGGACAAGACGCCAGCCCTTGCCGGCGGCGAGGCGGGCCGTAGCGGCACCGATCCCGGACGAAGCCCCTGTGATCAGCAGAACGGGTGCGGTCATGGCGTCGATCGTGCCGCCGGGCCGGGATGCTGTGAGAATGCGTCTGGTCGTCGCCGGGTCGTTGGACCGGGAGCTGGTTCGCTACCAGGCGGCGGAGCTGACCTACCCCGAGCCCGGAGCGACCACCGCCGATCTACCCGATGGCTATCGGCACCTGCGACGTCGTGTGCTGGTGGGGCGGGGACAGCCGGTGTTCGCGACGGCCGCCGCGGTGGTCATGAGCTGGGAGATGCATCGGCGGGCCGGCCTCAGGCCGGCGGCGACCTCCCCCACGGCGGACGTCGGGGTGACCGTCGTGATGTGTGCGGGTCTGGGGCGGGTTGGGGTGCTGGCCGCCTGCCGGGTCGTGTGGGTGCTCGGCGAGGCCGACCGGCGGGGATTCGCCTACGGGACCCTGCCTGATCATCCTGAGGTCGGTGAGGAGGCTTTCGTCGTCGAGCGTGACGCCGACGACGCGGTCTGGCTGGGCATCACGGCCTTCAGCCGGCCGAACGGACTCCTGCCGCGACTCGCCGGGCCCGCGGGCCGAGGGGCACAGACGATGATGACCGCTCGGTACGCCCGGGTGGTGCGAGACGCGGTGGGTCGTCGGGAAGGCTGAGAGTCGAGCGGGCTGATCGCCGCTCGTTCCCGACGACGGTGCCGGCCCCCGAGCCGAGTGGTCCGGGTCGTGGTTGTTGCCTGATGAAACGCGCGGCCTTCCGGTTTTCTCTCCGGGCCACCGGGCGGTCGGTCACGCGGGTCGGCCCGTTCGTCGGGCGCGGGAGGGCCGCTGGACCCCGGGGGTCTCGCGGGTCGGGCGGTCGGCGACCCGACAGCAGAAATGATCATGGCTGTGACGTCGACGCCCCCACCGCCATCCCGCGGCGCTCGCACCAGAAGCGCCCGACCCGGTCCGGCCGGCACTCACAGCCACGCCCACAGGACAGTCCTGGTGTAGGCAACTGGTGCCCGACCAGACCTCGGAAACTTCGGCCACTGCCCCCGCCTCAGCAGTGGTCGGTCGACACCCTTCCCACCATCGGCCAGCCTCTGATCGGCGGTTCCACGACAGTGCTGGGATGACCAGCGTGGGGTGACCGGGTCGGCTCGCGGGACCGGGGCGCGCCCACGAGCCGACCGTCCCCGACCGGACCCCGTCGACGAGGGCCCGTCAGCAGTG
Organism: Parafrankia discariae; assembly: GCF_000373365.1. Taxonomy (NCBI): domain Bacteria; kingdom Bacillati; phylum Actinomycetota; class Actinomycetes; order Frankiales; family Frankiaceae; genus Parafrankia; species Parafrankia discariae. The sequence continues at coordinate 3,462 of NZ_KB891294.1, read as the reverse complement.
GTGGTCGTGCCGGCCGAGGGTCTCCACGGGGGTGGCGCCGGGACGGGTCCACTGCGGTACGGGACGGCTGGTCGGACCCCAGGTGGCGTTCCCGTCCGCGTCCGACCGCCAGTACCAGCACGCCCCGTGCCCCTCGGGCCAGCCCGCGGGGTTGTCCTCCCACTCCTCGCCGCGGCCGTAGGGCGTCAGGTCGAGCAGGCCGAAGGACCCGTTGGCCGGCTCGTTGCCGCGGCCCGTCGTGGAGTAGGTGAGGAACGCGCGGTCGCCGTCGCGCAGAAAACAGGTGAGGTACCCCATGGGGCCACCGACCAGCCCGTCGACGTCACGCACCGAGTACCAGGGCTGGGTGTAGCCCATGAACTCGGTGTAGGAGGCCACCTCGTCCCACCGACCCGTGGTCAGGACGGCGAACGAGACGCCGCGGGCGTTGAGGTAGACAGCGTCCCTCACGTGCCAGGCCGCGGTGGTGCAGCCCTCGCACTGTCCCTGGTGCGGCGCGCCGTCATGCCACATGTGCTTGTAGACCACGAGCTCGTCGCGGCCCTGGAACAGGTCCAGGAACGGGACCGGGCCGCCGGGTCCGACGACCTCGACCGTCCCGTCGAACTCCACCATCGGCAGCCGGCGGCGGGCCGCGGCGAGGGCGTCGCCCTCGCGGGTGTGGGCCTTCTCCCGGACCAGCAGCTCGTCCCGGGCGGCCTGCCAGGTGGCCAGGTCGACGACGGGCGGGCGGCCTGGCCGCGCGGCGATCGGGGCGTCCGGCATGGTCGTCATGATGTCCTCCGTGGTGTCTCAGGCCGGGCGGTGTCGTCCGCCGTTCGGCGTCGGTCACCAGGACAGACCCGTGGCACGGCCGGGACTCATCGCGGCCGAGCCCTCGGTCATCGGCGAGGTGGGGGCTGTGCTCGCCGCGGTCATCGCGCTCGTCCCCCCGCTGCTCGGTGGCCAGTCCAGGACCGTGGCCGTGGGGCAGGCACCCGAGGTACCGCCGTCGTCCTCGATGACGCCGAGTCCGATGACGGCGGACGGCGGAGCACTAGAAAGGGTTGTCGGGTGGAGTCACAGTCGTCAGGCAGAACGGATGACCAGCGGGGTCGAACAGCACTCGCCACCGATCGGGGTCTGGCTGCACCGCTGCGAGCGTGGCGCCCAGACGTTCGGACTCGACTACCGCTGTCTCCAGGTCGCCGACGGCGAGATCCAGATGGATCTGTTTGGGTATGTCGGCCTCAGGCCAGGTCGGGGGGCTGTAGCCGGGGATCTCCACGGCGAGGAGCCAGACCCCGTCGGTGCGGACCCCGACAGTGCCCGTGGCAGTCGTGAACATGATCTCGCCACCGAGCATCGCGGCCCAGAACTCGGCGAGCGGCATGGCGTCAGCACAGTCCAATGACACGAATACGCGTCCAGCGACGGCCATATGGGTGAGCGTAGTACGCCAGCCCTCCTCTGATGATCAGTGGAGTTGGTGGCCTCGCGAGATCAGCGCGGCCGGTGGTCGCTGTCGTGACCGGGGCGCCGGTCGAGGGTAGTAACTGTTGCCCAACTGGCACTCTTTAGCTCTCTTTAGATTGCTATAGTTGTCATGTGAACCTTAAGGAGTGGGCAGAGTCGCAGGGTGTGGCGTACGTGACCGCCCAGCGCTGGTTCCACGCCGGCAAGCTCCCGGTCCCGGCACGCAAGGTCGGTGGCCTGATCCTCGTCGGCGAGCCCGACCGCCCGGCTACTTCAGGCACGGTGGTCGTGTACGCCAGGGTGTCATCCGCGGACCAGAAGCCTGATCTCGACCGGCAGGTCGCTCGCGTCACCGGCTGGGCCACCGGGCAGGGGCTGCCTGTCGACAGGGTCGTGACCGAGGTCGGGTCGGCGTTGAACGGGCATCGGCGGAAGTTCCTCGTGCTGCTCCGCGACCCCGCGGCGACGACGATCGTCGTCGAGCATCGCGACAGGTTCGCCCGCTTCGGCGCCGAGTACGTCGAGGCCGCTCTCGCCGCGAACGGCCGCCGCCTACTCGTCGTGGACCCAGCCGAGGTCGATGACGACCTGGTCCGTGACATCACCGAGATCCTGACCTCGATGTGCGCCCGGCTGTACGGCCGCCGCGCCGCCGCGAACCGAGCCCGCCGCGCGGTCGCCGCCGCCACTGAGGCGGCCGGATGAGGACGTTGCAGGCGTACCGGTTCGCGCTCGACCCGAACGACGCCCAGGCCGCGAACCTGTGTCGCCACGCGGGGGCGGCCCGGTTCGTCTACAACTGGGGCCTGGCCCGGGTGAAGGCCGCGTTCGCGCAGCGCGACGCGGAGAAGTCCTACGGCCTGGACGGCGACCTGCTCACCCCGGTGCCGTGGACGCTGCCCGCGTTGCGGCTTGCCTGGAACGCCGCCAAGCGGGACGTCGCGCCCTGGTGGGACGAGTGCTCGAAGGAGACGTACTCGGCCGGGCTGGACCAGTTGGCCCGTGCGTTGAAGAACTTCACCGACTCCCGGAAGGGAAAGCGCAACGGCCGCCGGGTCGGTTTTCCCCGGTTCAAGAAGCGCGGGAAGGCCCGCGACTCGTTCCGCTACACGACCGGCGCCTACGGCCCCGCGACCGATCTGTACGTGAAACTGCCCCGGATCGGCCGGGTCAAGGTCGGCGAGCCGATGGGCGTGCTCACCGCGCGGCTGGCGGATGGCCGGGCGCGGCTGGGTGGCGCGACGGTGTCCCGGACGGCTGGCCGCTGGTTCGTGGCGTTCACCGTCGACGCCGACCGGGACGTTTCCGAACGGCCGACCCGCCGTCAGCGGACGGGCGGCACGGTCGGCGTCGACCTGGGCGTGAAACACCTCGCGGTCCTCTCCACCGGCGAGACGGTGGCGAACCCGAAACGGCACGCCGCCGCGCTGCGGAAACTGCGCCGCGCGTCGCGGGCCTATGCCCGGTCGAAGCCGGGCAGCGCTGGGCGCCGGCAGCGCGCCGCCGGGCTCGCGACGATCCATGCCCGGGTCGCGAACCAGCGCCGCGACGGGCTACACAAGCTCACGACACGGCTCGCCCGGTCCCACGACGTGATCGTGGTCGAGGATCTGCACGTCGCCGGGATGGTCCGCAACCGGCGGCTCGCCCGCGCCGTCTCGGACGTCGGGATGGGTGAGATCCGCCGGCAACTCGACTACAAGACCCGCTGGTACGGTTCGCGGCTGCACGTCGCGGACCGCTGGTAGTGCGCCATGAGGCGCCTGGTTGTATCCCCGGCTCAGCCGGGAGGAACTCGGAGGGAGGTTCCTGGGTTCGATGGCTTACCTGGATCCGAAAGGTGAAGGGGACAGCAGCATGCCATTGAAGCGGTGGCCGTGCTCAGGCGTTGGAGGCGGCGCACCGCGGAACCCGCGTGATATGGCGAAGGCTGGATTGCTTGAATCCTAATTCCCAGAAGATGGAAGGTCGCATCCGTCGGAAATTGACGTCCGAAGCCGACGCCGC
>NZ_KB891293.1 GCF_000373365.1 Parafrankia discariae | reverse complement strand
CCCCCGTTGCGCGTCACCTCGCGGCTGATCACCGATTGGCTGCGATGCAGCAGCACCCCGATCGCCCGATGCGACAACTCCGCCGCCAGCCCCCTGGAGATCGACTCCCGATCCTCCAAGGTCAACTCCACGCCCCGCACCCAGCCCTCCGATCAGCAGATCACCCTTCTACCAGGGCTGATGCACTGATCGCCTGAGACCACCGGTGCCTCGGCACACGTTCTCCGCGGTGTTCGGCGCGGTGATTGCCCGTGGGCTGGACTACCGGGAGGTATTCGAGGTGTTCCGGGCCGGATTTGACCTCGGGGTGGAGCGCGAGCGGCGCACGGCGGCCGGGCAACCGGAGTCCTTCGGCGAGGAGGATCTGTACGCCGATGCCCGGCCCTGCCTGGCGGTGTTGCGCGCCGAGGGTCTGCGGGTCGGCCTGGCGGGCAACCAGACCGCCTGCGCCGAAGTCATCCTGCGGGCGCTGGATCTCCCCGTTGACGTGATCGGAACGTCGGACGGCTGGGGTGTGGAGAAGCCCTCGGTGGAGTTCTTCGAGCGTGTCGTCGCCGAAGCGGGTTGCCCGGCTCGGGAGGTGCTCTATATCGGTGATCGGCTCGACAACGACATCCGTCCCGCGCAGGCTGCCGGCGTGGCGACTGCCCTCATCCGTCGGGGTCCGTGGGGCTACATTCTTGAGGATCCCGCAGTCGAGGATCACTGCCTGTTTCACCTTGACTCGTTGACTGAGCTACCGGATCTGGTGCGCAAGTACAACGAGGCGAACTGACGCTCCACAGGCTGGAGGTCACGATGCTGGTGACAGTGCCTGAAACGATCAGAAGTTGGCCACCCCAGCTGAACAGCAGTTACCTGCAAGAATCTGGTCGCAGACCTGACTCTGCCGGATCCCGGCGTGGCATACACGTACCGCTGAGGCCCCGAGTGTAGAGTGCGCACTTCCTCATACTCCGCGCGCTATCTACGGAGCTGACTATGTCACATCTTGTCGTTCACATCCAAGTAGGAAGTCCCGGAAGGCTGGCCCCTCGGGCTGATGCGGGGGCAGCTCGTGGCGATCAGCGATTTGGATATATTAAGTGCTCTCTCCGCTTACATCGAGTGTTACCCTGACGATGCCACGCTGCTGACCGAGCCGCTGCTACTGCTTTCTCAAGGACGGGATTTTTCCTCGCGGCGGACCTTTCCGATGCACGTAACTGTCGGCGCCCTTCTGGTGCGTGGTGACGGCTGCGGTGCCGCCGAGATCCTGTTGGTTGAGCACCGCGCGTACGGAATAACCTTGCAGCCCGGCGGCCATCTGGAGCCGACCGATATAACATTCATCGGCGCGGCTATGCGCGAGCTGACAGAGGAGACTGGTGTTGACTCTGACACGGTCTTTCCCGCGTCACAGAACCCCGTCTACATCGAGTACGGCCGGGTTCCGGCACGGCCAAAGAAGGACGAGCCGGATCACTACCACCTCGACGTCGGGTACGCCTTCACCACAGTGCATGCGGAGGTGGGACGCATCCAGGAGTCCGAGGTGCACGGTGCCGCATGGTATCCGCTTGCCGTGGCCGAGCGTCTTGTCGGCCACCGCATCGCGCGAGCAGTCAGCGCACCGGCCTAGCGCTGATGCTTCCAGCAAGCAGCTGCGCCTTACCGTGGATAACACCGTCAAGGCTCCGTGGTCGTCGTCGACCTCCCCGCCGAACCGGATAGGCCGATGCCAGACCGCGTCGAGCTGCCAGCAGCTATCCGCAGTCGAACGGAAGACGAAGACAATCGAGGTCTCCTCTTTGGGCATCCTCCTATTCCACATTCCGCCGGCCGGATCCGGCCGCACCCATCGATCCTTCCGCCTCGTGAGACGCCGCCTCGCTAACGCTGCTCTCGGTACCCGCTTAGATGATGCCTTATTCGCCAAACATCTCGCGACAGATAGCTAGACCGTGAACGGTGCTATCAGGCCAATGCTCATGATTGGCCAGCCACGCAGAACGGTCGAGCAGCATGTCGTTCTGTATGATGACGCCTTTGTCGTCCCGGTAGGAGCGCCGGCGCCCGTTCGACACATAGCCGAGCTTTCGTGATACGCCGACCGATGCAGCGTTGCCCTCGATATATTCCGAATGCGCCTCTTCTGCACCTAGATAGGTGAAGGCGAGGTTGAGAACGGCGGCACGCGCTTCGGTGCCGTATCCTTTTCCCTGATAAGGCGGGGCAATCCATGAACCCGTTCCAACGGAACGTATCGTCGCAAAATCGTTTGCCCAGATGCTTTGGCATCCGACAGGCCGATCGTTAATATAGATTGCGAACTGCAGATTCCAGCTCTCCGGTCTCCAGTGCGCGAGAGCGCGCCAATGACGTTGAACGAGCTGACGTTCCATACCCGGCGAAGGTTCATAGATCCAGGGCAGATAGTAACTTTGAGCACTCGAATCTTCGAGTAGGCGTGCTTGTCGAGCTAGGCTCGTCAGGTCGCTGTCCACTGGGAGTCGTAGCACCAGGTTCGGCGTCTGAATCACGAGCCGAAATATTGGCCAAATCGATGAAAGTGCGTCCATCGGTCCCACCCTTACGAAAAAGTAAAATATGCAACATCCGCCACGAGAAATAGAAGGAGCCAATCTCACCGCATCTCGCTAGCGGAACGCCGAAGTGCCGATTCTACTCCCATGTCCGGACGCTCCAGGCTGCGGCATCAAGCTACTCGATCCCCTGACTGCGACCTGGCTCAATAAAGCAGAAAGTCGACAGTTTTCCCGCCCCCGATGCGCCGATAATCTATCTACCAAAGAACATCTTTGTCGAATTTCAAGGAAGTCACATAGTTCGAATACCGAGGCATTTGAGGCACATCGTGGGCCGCACGTCCTCATCCGGATTTGAGTTTCTATTGACTGGTCATGTCACGCGGGAGTGGCGTGTATCCCAGTCCGGCATTTCTATCTGGGGGCGCAGCAGCACCGGGCAGAACATCGGGCCGGAGTGGAGCACTGTTGCGTCGAGATTGTGTGCCAGATATGCGGTTCCGGAACGGCGGCTGACCTGCAGGCAAGGATAGGGGTAGTCCGCGAAGGGATCGCCGAGGAACAGTACCTCGACATCGGTGGCCGAGGCGATCAGTTGTGGGTTGCAGGGTTGGCCGGCGTAGGTGTCGTAACCGAACCTGGGGTGCCCGATATCGACATCGTCGATCGCGACGATCCCCCGTGGGATGGCGGCCAGTTCGGCTCGCAGCGGCCAGTCGGCGTACCAGTGGGCGTCGAGGTAGATCAGTGGCCGACGGAACGCCGCCGTGGTGCTGCGCAGGATGCGGGTGGAGTCCCCGGCGTGCACGGTGGTATTGGGCTGGCCGCGTAGGCGCTGGCGGGTGAAGGTGGCGTACTCGTCGATGATGTCGCAGGTCACCACGGAAAGTGAGGGGTACTGGCGGGCGAGGTATTCGGTGGTGTCTCCGAGGTAGCAGCCGGTTTCGATGATGGCGTCGCAGTCGTAGCCGCGGATGAGGGCGTCGATCTGAAGCGCGGTGGTGATGTCGAAGCCGAAGGGTCCTCCGCCGTCGGAGAGGCGTGCGCAGCCAGCGCGGGGGGTCGTGTAGAAGGTGTTCAGAAGGCCGGTCGATGGCTCGTGCATGACAGCCTTTCGCGCTGAGGTGTTGATCGGCGAGGTGCCTGGGGCCGGCGTTGTGCGCCGGCCCCAGGCACCTCTTCGGATGGGCTGCGGTCAGGCGGTGGCGGGCTGCAGGGTGACGGTGGTCTCGGTGCGCAGGGCGAAGTTGTCCTGCATGCCCTTGTCGCAGGCGGTCTCGGGGATGATCACTCCGCTGCGGGCGAGGTCCAGGTAGGCGTCGACCTCGGCGGGGTCGAGGCCGAGGCCCAGGCCGGGGCCTTCGAGTCGGAGGCTGGTCGCGGCGCGCTCGTTGGGCTGGGACATGGAACGGTCCTTTCTCGGAAGGGTGTTAGGGGAGAGAGGAAGCGATGGCGACGACCATGTGCTGGCCGTCGGCGAGGGGAACCACGGAGTGGGTGAGCCAGCCGGGCGCGGCCAGGTATGCCCCGGGGGAGGGATTGACGATCATCTGTCGTCCCCAGGGCAGGCCGGGCATGGCGGTGAGCGCGCTGCCGGCTCGGGGATCGGCCAGGGTCAGTGCGCCGGACTCGGCGTGGCGGGCGGCGCTCGCGGCCAGGACGCACCAGGCGACGTAGGCGGCGGGGTGCGACGCGGCCGGCTGGTCATAGCCGGCCCGCCACAGCTGCACCTCGATGTTGAGGGTGTCTACGGGTGGGGTGCCCTCGGCTTCGGTGAGCGTGTTGATCGATGTCAGCAGTTCGGTGGTCAAGGTATCGGGGTCGGCCAGAATGCTGGTGGCAGGGAGCTTTTGACATGGGAGTCCGATCTCGGGGAGCGTGATCGGTTCGTGGAGAAGGCCGGTCAGGTCAATCCGGCCGGCGCTCATCGGGGTCGCCCACAGATGGCTGACAGCGTGATTGATGATGGTCATGACATCGCCGTGAAGGTCTTGTCGTAGGCGACGTTCCATGCCACGGCGATGCGTAGTCCTCCGTCGGGCAGGGTTGCCTGGACCGAGTGCGGCAACCAGCCGGGGAAGGCGACCATTCGTCCCGGTCGGGGCTCTATCTGGACAGCCCCCGAGGATGCGCCGCGGGCCACGGCGGCGGGCCGGGGGTCGAGCATCTGGAGGTGGCCGGCGTCCGTTCCACCGGCATCGATGTAGTAGACGCCGGACCAGGCTGAGTCGTGGTGGGTGTGGGGTCGCAGGCTTCCTCCGCCGCGGTAGACCACTGCCCATGCCTCAGCGAGGACTCCCTGCCTGACCTCCACGGCAGCGTTTCCCAGCACGTCGAAGGTCAGGGCGGTCACCGCGTGGCTGATCTGCTGACTCAGCCATGTGGTTTCGGGCAGGCCCCAGCGCAGGATGTCCTGGCAGCTCTTGATCGCGTCGATGCCGCCGAACAGCGCCGCGTGCGGGTCTCTCTGCTCGGCGTCGAGGATGAGCGAATTCAACATCTGGTTGATGCGATCGGCTCCAGGTAGGTCGGCCTGGTAGATCGGCGTCGACCAGCTGCGAAAGAGGTGCCGCTTGGTTCCTGCCGCCACGGTGGCGGTGGTCATCGTGCCTCCTGGAGTCGATGGGCGAGCTGCCGACCGGCGAGGGTGAGGTTCGGGGTGTCGACGCGATCCAGGCAGCCGGCCGCGTAGGCAGAGAGAGCGCTGATCCGGGCCGAGGTGGGTTCGGTGACGCGGTACCAACGCATCAGCGCGGTCGCGACATGCGCGGCGCCGAGGACCTCCGACGGGGTGCGGCCCGCTGTACCGGAGGGCAGGACCGCGGACGACGTGGCGGCTGGGCCGTTGAGTGCCCAGATCTCCTCGATCAGGTACCACCACTGATGACACAGCTCGTGCAGCAGCTGCTCGCGCAATTCACGGTCATCGGTGAAGGCGTCTTCGCTGAGGAGGACATGCTGAGGCCAGGCACGCGACGATGCGGAGATCGCTCCGGTCGGGGGGTGCAGCAACGTCACCTGCACTGGGAGACGTAGCAGCGGACGCCACACCGGCATCGCCGACGCCAACGTCTCCAACGCCGCCTCCGTGCGCTGCTTGTGCTGATTGGGCAGCGGAACAGCCGGGATAGGCGGTGGATTCCTGAGCATGAACGCCCGTGAAGGCGTCAACCATGCCTCGACCTCGCCAGCCAGGACACCGCTTGCCAGGCCCGACCGCTCGGCCTCCACGTGCCGGACCGCAGTGACGACTGCCAGCAGGCGGCGATCCGCAAAGGCGTCGTCGAGAAACGGGATCCCCTCCACCGTTGCGAGGCAGTTATCGGGGTCGAGGCGAGGTGGGTGAAAGTCGACCCGTGCGCGCGGGTTTCTGTCGGGCTGTTCGCCAAGTGTTTTTGTCGGTCCTGCCCGGATTTCCCGATCCTTGCTCGTCATCAATCCTCCAGGTGACATCGCTGGAGCTCGGCGCCTCGATCTGGCAACGTCAGTGGTCGGTCCTGGACGCCGATGCCTCGATTGGAGGGACCTGTCGATCGAACAGGATGGGGGAACACTTTGCGACGTCGAATTTCACGTCGCCGCTCTAGCCTTTTCCCTAGCCTTACCTGGAGGAACGCCTACGGATAGACTGACCTCATCGTGCGAGGGGAGCTCAGGAGATGACTGGTGGAGGGAATCTGATCGCCAGATACCGGGGGTGGTACCACCTCAGCCAGCCTGAGCTCGCCGAGGCGGTTGCCGACCAGGGCGAGCGAGAAGACCGGCTGAGTAGGTCCCCAGGTGAACAAGCCCGGAGACCGGCGGTGAACGGGAATCTCGTATCGCGGTGGGAGCGTGGGGCCTGTCGAGTCAGCTCCCGCTACCAGCGTCTTCTCTGCAGCGTGTTCCAGGCCAACCCCGCTGAGCTGGGCTTGCGTCCGCCCCTGCCTGGCGAACGGATCTCTCATCCGTGGGATGAACCGGGCGAAGCCTGCACAGAAGTCGCCGTCCCTGGCCCGAGGCAGTCGAACCGGCGAGGGCTCGACGCTCCCGAAGCACAGCCACGGCAGCACTCTCCGCAAACAGGCCGATCTCCTCGGTACCTCAATCCCGCACTATCCGACGGGCCAGGAAGATCCCAAGAGGCGAGCACGGCCGTCACCACATGTCACCACGCGGCGCTCGATGCAGGCCGGACCTGGGAAATGGATACGCTGGCCGCGCTGGCTGAGTTCGGACGACGCGAGGTGGAAGTGGACCGACGGCAGGCCCTCGGAGCCGCTGTCTACTCCGCGGCCGACCTAGTCCTCCCCACAGCATCATGGTGGGAGCAGATGGCCCAACGCTCCGGAGCCCATCCCGCCACGAGCACCTACTCCGTCGGCTGGGGCGACGTCGAGGCTGTTCGCGAGGGAGTAGCCCTGTTCTCGCGGATAGATCAGCGTCGAGGAGGCGGCCATGCCCGGTCAGCGGTCGTTCAGTACCTCACCTCGGATGTCGCTAGCTACCTGCATGGTTCCTACGCCCAGGCGGAAGTCCGGAGAGCCATGTTTTCGGCAGCCGGCGAACTCGCCTACCTCGCTGGCTGGATGGCCTTCGACGATGGCCAACACGCGAGAGCACACGCGGGATTCAAGATCGGCCTGCAGCTGGCTGCCGAGGCCGACGACCCCGCCCTGGCCGCGCACATCTTGCGAGCCATGGCCCACCAGGCACTCGACCTAGGTCATATAGAGGCCGCTCTAAACCTGTCAGACGCATCAATGCAGAGGCGGCGATACGCAAATGCCACACCTCGCGAACGCGCACTTATAGGAGTGATATACGCGCGGGCACAAAGCGCCGCAGGCTATCCTCGGCAGGCTGCCGTCGCGCTTCTCCGCGCCGAGGATGACCTCTCCTCGGCATCTCGGGTCGACAACGAACCGAATAGGGTCTTCTTCTTCGGCGAAGCAAGCCTCGCCCATGAAACGGGCTGTGCGCTGCGCGACGGCGGCGACCTGGACGGAGCCCTACGGGAATTCAAACGCAGCGTGGCTACGCGAAAATCCGCTTCCTTCACTCGGACGCATGCGGTCACCTTGGGATATCTAGGGACGGTGCACGCGCGCCGCGGAAGTCTTGAGGAGGCGTGCGCAGCATGGGCCGAAGCGCTGGACGTCGCTGATGGAATCCGATCCGCACGCGTCCGTACGGTGGTTAGTGAGATGCGTTCGAATATTTCCCAGTTCCACGGGACTAAACTCTCCACCGCCACAGCAATCGACATTCGCGCAGGCTCTTTTCTGGCGAACTCTTCGTGATCTATCCGATGCCAAAAGACCGGCCGGTACGTCCTCGCAGCGGAATGTGAGTAGCCATGACGCGAGAAGTCTTTGAGATCGAGCCAGTAGCCCACGTGGTGGGCGGTCGGATCGAACCGACCGACGACTACTGGGGCGGCAGCCAGTCGATAATTCGCATCGACGCATCTCAGTTCGACGCTGAATCCATCGTCGGCCTAGAAGAATTCAGTCATCTCGAAATCATTTTTCGCTTCCATCTCACGGACCCTACAGATCTTCATCCCGGAGCTCGCCGTCCCCGCGACAATCAAAGCTGGCCGCCGGTCGGAATCTTTGGCCACCGCAACATGCGGCGCCGCAACTGGCTGGGTGTCTCTCGCTGCCGCCTCATTCACATCGATGGCCTAGATCTCCATGTAGAGGAACTAGATGCCGTCCACGGCACCCCAATCATTGACATAAAGCCGTGGTTTTCCGAGTTTGGGCCTCGCGGGGAAGTTCGGGAACCAATCTGGCCGTCCGAGATGCTCTCCGCCTACTTCGCAAGCCCCAAATAGACGAATATCTCCGACCGTATTTCTGCTTCTGCGTCACGGTAGATTGGCGTGGACCACGGGGCGTCTTCGCTGGTTGTTCCAAGTAACTTTATGTCCAGCGAAGCCGCCTCGTGCAGCAGCCGCCGGCGTGGGAATCGACATCGCGGCCCCCTCTTTCTCCGGGTCTCAGCCAACCGATGGCCGTACACCCACTTTCCTGCGTCCCTCCATCGCCGCTTCTACAGATTCGCCTTCATCCGCCAGGGCCTCCGCGAGCACGGATGGATGGGTCGACTTTTACCACCCCGGCAGACAGCGATCAGCCGTCCCTGTCCGCCGGTCATGCGCTCGCCTCCTCATCTCGTGGCGAAATCACGCCAGTCGCGCACCTCGCCGTTAACCGCCAAGGCTGGGGTATGCGCTGTGCTCGGGTCGACCGCAGCGTTACCTTCCGGTGTAACCAGTCCAGGTTGGCCGGCCCCGCCTGAGCGTTCTGCCACGGCCACGGCGACGTCCTTAGCCTGAGTCGGCACATCTCCCGCCTCGAAGTGGCTGGCGGACGGCAGGACGAGAAAGGCTTGGGATTCGGCTAGCAGCACGGCTTGTGCCACGGCCTTGCTGTTCAGATCCCTGTCCGGTTCGATCGAAGGCGTTCCACCTTTTCCGTCAATCCGTCCTGGGGCTGGGTGCCGGCTCGACCCTGTGAGCATTGCGACGTTCACTGTCAGATAAACCATCAGCTCGAAGGCAGATTACCGAAATGAAGGATAGCCGCGCCGTCCACCTTTTCACAGACAGTCAGTACCTATCATTTGCAGTTTAACCAAGGAAGTTCCGTGAACGACATTCCGTTTCCTCTAGCATCTACTCAATTGCATGCCACCGTTCCTCATTCGGCGCGGATCTACGACTATTTCTTGGATGGGAAGGATCACTTCGTAGCGGATCGGGAAGCCGCCGAGGCGGCGCTGAAAGTGTTCCCGCATGTCGCGGAGGCGGCGCGGGCGAATCGGCGGTTCCTGCACCGGGTTGTGCGCTACCTGGCCAGGGAAGCGGGGGTCACGCAGTTTCTGGATGTGGGTACAGGGATTCCGACGTCTCCGAACCTGCATGAGGTCGCTCAGGGCGTGCGGCCGGAGGCGGCGGTGGTGTACGTGGATAACGACCCGCTCGTGCTGGCGCATGCTCGTGCGTTGCTGACCAGCTCGCCGCAGGGACGCACCGCCTATCTGGACTGTGACCTGCTGGCCCCGGAGCGGATCCTGGCCTCGGCGGAGGTCCGAGCCACGTTGGATCTGTCTCGGCCGGTGGCGTTGACGCTGATAGCGGTGCTGCATTTCGTGCCCGACGAGTCCGACCCGCTCGGTGTGGTGCGCCGGCTGCTGGAGGCGTTGCCCTCGGGTAGCTACCTGGCGCTGTCGCAGGTGACCGCGGACTTCGACGCCGAGGCCATCGGGCAGCTCGCCGAGACCTACCGGGACCGGGGTATCGCGGCGGCGCCGCGTAGCCGTGCCGAGGTGGCTCGGTTCGTGGAGGGGTTGGAGCTGGTCGAGCCCGGGATCGTCGCGGCGCACCGATGGCGGCCCGACGCCGCCGTGGACCACGGGCTGGTGGACGAGCAGGTGTCGGTCTGGGCTGTTCTCGCCCGAAAGATGTGACTGGCCCGGTCCCTCGGGAAAGCCGATCCGCCGCAGATGCGTGCAGTCCCGCCGGGGCTGGTCCGGGCCGCTGTGGCCGTGCGCATCGCGCGGGCCGTCGACATCCCGCGCTGGATGGCGACCCGCGCCGATGCGACGGCTAGTCCGCCACCGGCTATCCCCCACCGTCTGACCCGCCGACCTGGGTCTGACGCCCAGTGACGGAAGGCTTTGACGTGTCCGAACGCCGTACCTACTCTGCTCCCAGCCCTCGGGCCGACGGCCGTCTCCCGGACCAAGCTGGCCCCCTTGAATCTGCCGGGTCCGTACCCGCCGACGGCGAGCAGTCTGGTGGGCCAGAGACTCCAGCGGCGTGTCCAGCCGACGGACCCGAGGTCGGGGTGCATGTCGCCGGTTCGGGCGCGGGCCTGTCACGGCGCCGGCTGCTCGGGCTAGGGCTGGGGGCGGGGGTGGTGCTCGGGGCCGGCCTGATCGCGGGAGGGCTCGCGGTGGCCCAATGCTTGGACAGCTCGGGCCCGTCGGGCCGGCCGGAACGGCCCTTGGCGCTGCCGCCGCGTATCGATGTGCATCATCACGCGATGCCAGGCCCGGTGCGTTCCTGGCTGGCGGCAGACCGGCCGCCGGGCTTCGAGGGACCGTTGTTCGCACTGTGGAGTGTTCGCGGCGCGCTGGCAGCGCTGGATGAGCACGGTACCGAGCTCGCGGTGTTGTCCACGCCGATCCCCGCCGCGCTCACGCCCACCGTCGCGCACGCTGCGGAACTGGCCCGGGTGGTGAACGACAGCCTGCACGAGATCGCCACCGATCATCCGACCCGCTTCGGCTGGCTGGCCCGTGTTCCCCTCGTCGACGTCGGCGACGCCCTCGCCGAGATCGACCGGGTGTACAGCCAGCTGCACCCCGACGGGGTGTTCCTCCCCACCGACGCCGTGACCCGCCTCCTCGACGATCAGACATTCGATCCGGTGATGGACGCACTCCACGGCCGGGAGGCGGTCGTCCTCGTGCACCCTGGCTATGAAGGTGGGAGTGGGGACCGTTCGTCGGTGGGAGTGGGGGCCAGCTGTTCAGGCGGGTTGGGTCGTGTCGGTGGGAGTGGGGACCGGGGTGGGTGGGCGGCCGTTCGGGCTGGTGCGGGCGCGGGTGTGGGCGAGGCGGTAGGACTGGGTGCCGGTCTCGATGATCGTGCCGTCGAAGGTGAGGCGGTCGACGATCGCGGAGCAGAGGCGGGGGTCGGTGAAGGTTTTGGTCCAGCCGCCGAAGCTTTCATTCGAGGCGA
>NZ_KB891292.1 GCF_000373365.1 Parafrankia discariae | reverse complement strand
GGCACGACACTCGGCGACCCGATCGAGGCGCAGGCGCTGCTGGCGACCTACGGTCAGGACCGGCCCGCCGACCGGCCGCTGTGGCTGGGGTCGGTGAAGTCGAACATCGGGCACACCCAGGCGGCTGCCGGCGCCGCCGGGCTGATGAAGATGATCCTGGCGATGCGCCACGGCGTGCTGCCCGCGACGCTGCACGTGGACGCTCCGAGCGCCCAGGTCGACTGGTCGCAGGGGTCGGTGGAGCTGCTGACCGAGGCCCGGCCGTGGGCGGCGAACGGCCGGCCGCGCCGCGCCGGGATCTCCTCGTTCGGGATCAGCGGCACCAACGCGCACGTCGTCATCGAGGAACCACCCGCCGCGCCGGCCCCCGCCACCACGCCGGCCACCGTCGTGCTGCCCCGCGTCCCGCTGGTGCTCGCCGCGCACGACCGGGCCGCCCTTGCCGGGCAGGCCGACCGGCTGCGCCACCTGTTCGCCGCCCAGCCGGCCGTGCCGGCGCTGGACGTCGCCCGTTCGCTCGCCGGCCGGACCGCGCTGCCGCACCGGGCCGTGCTGCTCGGCGGCACCGCGGCGGAGATCGCCGCGGACCTGGCGGCGCTCGCCGCCGGCCCGGACCTGCCCGGCGGCCCGGACCTGCCCGGCGGCGCCACCGTCGTCCGGGGCGTGGCCCGCGACGGCCGGCTGGCGCTGCTGTTCACCGGCCAGGGCTCCCAGCGGGTGGGCATGGGCCGGCGGCTCGCCGCGGTCTTCCCGGTGTTCGCCGCCGCCCTCGACGAGGTCTGCGACCTGCTCGACACCCACCTCGACCGCCCGATCCGGACGGTCATCGACGCCGAGGAGGCCGAGAGCGCCGAGGCCGGGCTGCTCGACCGGACCGGCTACGCGCAGCCCGCGATCTTCGCCGTCGAGGTGGCGCTGCTCGCGCTGCTCCGCCGCTGGGGGATCACCCCGGACGTCGTCCTCGGCCACTCGATCGGCGAGATCACCGCCGCCTACGCGGCTGGCGTCCTGGACCTGCCCGACGCCGCCGCGCTGGTCGCGGCCCGCGGTCGGCTCATGCAGGCCCTGCCGGCCGGCGGCGGCATGCTCGCCGTCCGGGCCGGCGAGGCGGAGGTCGGCGTCGCGCTGGCGGCGGCGGGGATCATCCTCGACGTGGCCGCGGTGAACGCGCCCGGTTCGGTGGTCCTCTCCGGCCTGGGGGAGGAGATCGACCGGGCGGCCGAGCTCGCCGCCGGCCGCGGCTGGCAGCACAGCCGGCTCACCGTCAGCCACGCGTTCCACTCCGCGCTCATGGAGCCGATGCTCGCCGAGTTCGCCACCGTCGTCGGCGGCCTGCGTCTGCGCGCGCCGAACCTCGCCGCGGTGTCGACGGTGACCGGCGCGCCGGTCGGGGACGAGTGGACCGATCCCGACTACTGGGTCACCCAGGTCCGCCGGCCCGTGCGCTTCGCCGACGCGGTCGCGGCGGCTGGGGCGGCCGGGGCGGACGTGCGGTTCCTGGAAATCGGCCCGGATGCGACGCTGACCGCGATGGTCGGCGACGGCCGGCCCGACGCCGTCGCCCTGCCCGCGCTGCGCCGGGACCGCGACGAGGCCACCACCCTGCTGACCGCCGTCGCCGGGCTGTTCGCCCACGGTGTCGACGTCTCCTGGCCGGCCGTGCTCGACGGCACCGGCGGCCACCGGGTGGAGCTGCCGACCTACGCCTTCCAGCACGAGCGGTTCTGGCCGCGGATCGTGCCGGGCCGGCCGTCGGCGGGCGACCCGACCGACCTCGGCCTGTCCGCCACCGGGCACCCGCTGCTCGTCGCGGCGGTGGACCTGCCCGACCCGGCCGGCGTGACGCTGACCGGGCGGCTGTCGACGGCGGCCCAGCCGTGGCTCGCCGACCACGCCGTCCTCGGCTCGACGGTCGTGCCCGGAACGGTGCTGGTCGACCTGGCGCTGACCGCCGGCGCCCGCGCCGGCCTGCCGCTGCTCGAGGAACTGCTGCTCCAGATCCCGCTGACCCTCCCGGCCCGCGACGGCGCGCAGGTCCGGGTCACCGTCGAACCGTCGGACGACGAGCGGCGGCCGGTCGCCATCCACTCCCGGCCGGCGTTGGCCGGCGCCGACGAGCCCTGGACCCTGCACGCCACCGGCGTCCTGGCCCCCGCAGCCACGGCCGGCGCGCCCGGCCTCGACCCGGCCCTGGTCTCCTGGCCCCCGGACGGCGCCACCGAGCTGCCGCTCGACGGCTTCTACGCCGGCCTCGCCGAGACGGGGCTGGTCTACGGGCCGGCGTTCCGCGGCCTGCGCCGGGTCTGGCGCCGCGCCGACGACGTCTTCGCCGAGGTGGCCACCGACGAGCCGGTCGACGGCTTCGCGCTGCACCCGGCTCTGTTCGACGCCACCCTGCATGCGATCGGCCTCGGCGGCCTGCTGCCCGACGACGCCGTCCGGCTGCCGTTCACCTTCACCGGGGTGCGCACGTTCGGCCCGGCCGGCCCGGTGCTGCGGGTGCGGATCGGCCCGGCCTCCGGCGACACGGTGCGGCTGACCATCGCGGACGGGGCGGGCCTGCCGGTCGCCGAGGTCGCGGGCCTCACCCTGCGCCCGGTCGCGGCCGACCGGCTGGCGCCCGGCCCGGCCGGGGAGAGCCTGCTGTTCCCGGTCGACTGGGTCGCCCAGCCGCTGGCCGCCGCGGACGTTCACGGCACCGGCGCCGGGGCGGCCGGGGAGGGATCCGACTGGGTCACGGTCGCCCTCGGCGCGCCGCTGCCCGAGCCCGCCCGCGTGCTCGTCCTCGACTGCACGACCCGCGACGGCGACCCCACCGGCGCCGGACGGGACGGGCTCGTGTCCGGCGTGCGGGCGGCGGTGCCGGCGGCCGAGCTGGTCCGCGACCGCACCGCGCTGCTGCTCGCCACGCTCCAGACCTGGCTCACCGACGCACGCTGGGCGCGGGGCCGTCTCGTGGTGCTCACCGGCGAGGCGGTCGCCGCCGGTCCCGGCGAGGCCGTGACCGGTCTCGCGGACGCGGCCCTGTGGGGACTGATCCGCTCCGCGCAGTCCGAGCACCCCGACCGCCTCCACCTGTTCGACCTCGACCGCGCCGAACTCGACCGGGTCGGCCCCGACGGGTGGGGCGTGCTGCCGGCGCTGGTCGCCGCGGAGCTGTCCCAGGCCGCGGTCCGCGCCGGGACGGTGCTGGTACCCCGCCTCGGCCGGCTCGCCGGCGCGGGCCTGCCGGTGCCGGCCGGGGACCGGTGGCGGCTGGTCGCCGGTACCGGCGGAACACTCGAAGACCTGCGGATGGCCGACCACGACGACACCGGCCCGCTGGGCGAGAACATGGTGCGGGTCGCCGTCCGGGCGGCCGGGCTGAACTTCCGCGACGTGCTGATCGCGCTGGGCGTGTACCCGAGCGAGGTCCCGCTCGACATGGGCAGCGAGGGCGCTGGCATCGTCCTCGAGGTCGGCCCGGGGGTGCGCGACCTGGCACCCCGCGACCGCGTCATGGGCCTGTTCTCCGGCGGTTTCGCCGCGCGGACCGTCACCGACCAGCGGCTGCTCGCGCGCATCCCCGGCGACTGGTCGTACGCCGAGGCCGCGTCGGTGCCGCTGGTGTTCCTGACCGCCTACTACGGGCTGGTCGACCTCGGCGGCCTGCGCGCCGGCGAGACCGTGCTGATCCACGCGGGCGCGGGCGGCGTCGGGATGGCGGCCGTCCAGCTCGCCCGGCACCTGGGGGCCCGGGTGCTGGCGACGGCGAGCCCGGCGAAGTGGCCGGTGCTGCGGGCCCTCGGCGTCGAGGAGAAGGCGTGTGCCTCCTCCCGGGACGTCGGCTTCGAGCACCGTTTCGCCGCGGCCACCGACGGGCGCGGCGTCGACGTCGTGCTCAACTCGCTGACCCAGGAGTTCATCGACGCCTCGCTGCGGCTGCTCGGGCCCGGCGGCCGGTTCGTCGAGATGGGCAAGACCGACGTGCGCGACTCCGCCGAGCTGGCACAGAGCCATCCGGGCGTCGGGTACCGGGCGTTCGACCTGTTCGAAGCCGGCCCGGACCGGATCGGCGAGATGCTCGCCGAGCTGCTGGCGCTGTTCGAGCGCGGCGCGCTGCGGGTGCTGCCGGTGCGGGCGTGGGACGTCCGCGAGGCCCGCGAGGCATTCCGGTTCGTCAGTCAGGCCCGGCACATCGGCAAGAACGTCCTGACCATCCCCCGCCCGGCCGTCACCGGTGACGGCGTGGTGGTGGTGACGGGCGCGACGGGCGGCCTCGGGTCGCTGCTGGTGCGCCACCTGGTGCACGAGCGCGGCGTGCGCGACCTGCTGCTGTTGAGCCGCCGCGGGATGTCCGCCCCGGGCGCGGCCGAGCTGTGCGCCGACCTGACCGACGCCGGCGCCCGGGTGCGCCTGGCCGCCTGCGACCTCGCCGACCGGACGGCCGTGCTGGAGCTGCTGCGCGACGAGCCGGTCTCGGCCGTCGTCCACGCGGCGGGCGTGCTCGACGACGGCCTGGTCGGGTCGCTGACCCCGGCCCGGCTCGACGCGGTGCTGCGGGCGAAGGTCGACGCGGTCGTCCACCTGCACGAGGCGACAGCCGGCCGCGATCTCGACGCCTTCGTGCTGTTCTCCTCGGTGTCCGGCCTGCTGGGCACGGCGGGGCAGGCGAACTACGCGGCGGCCAACACGTTCCTGGACGCGTTCGCGGCGTTCCGCCGGGCCCGCGGCCTGGCGGCGACGTCCGTGGCGTGGGGCATGTGGGACACCGGCACCGGCATGGCCGGCGACCTGAGCGACCTCGACCGGGCGCGGATGAACCGCGGCGGCATCGGCGCGCTCACCGCGGAGCAGGGCCTCGCCGCCTTCGACACCGCCACCGCGGCCGGCCCGGCGGTGCTCGCCTCGGCCAGCCTGAACCTCACCGCGATGCGCACCGCCGTCCAGGCCGGCATGCTGCCGCCACTGTTCCAGGGGCTGGTGCGCGTCCCCGGGCGCGGCCCGGCCGGTGCCGCGGGCGCGACCGGGCTCGACCGGCGCCTCACCGGGCTCTCCCCGGCGGAGCGGCACCGGGTCGCCCAGGCGGTCGTGCGCGCGCAGGTCGCCGCCGTGCTCGGGCACACCGACCCGGAGGCGATCGACGTCGAGCGGGCCTTCCGGGAGCTCGGCTTCGACTCGCTGACCTCCGTCGAACTGCGCAACCGCCTGGTGGCCGCCACCGGCCTGCGGCTGCCGTCCACCCTGGTGTTCGACTACCCGAACGTCACCGCCCTGGCCGCCTTCGTCACCGGCCAGTTCTCCGACGCCCCGGCGGAGCCGGCCGGCACCGGCGCCAGCGGCATCACCGCCGCGTCGGCCGCGTCGGGCGCGCCGGCGGCCGCGGGGCTCGGTGCGGACGAGCCGATCGCCATCGTCGGGATGGCCTGCCGCTACCCCGGCGGGGTAGCCTCCCCGGAGGATCTGTGGGAGCTCGTCGCCACCGGCCGTGACGGGATGGGCACCTTCCCGACCGACCGCGGCTGGGACCTCGACGCCCTGTTCGACCCCGACCCGGACAACCCCGGCACCTCCTACGCCGACGAGGGCGGCTTCCTCTACGACGCCGCCGCCTTCGACCCGGGCCTGTTCGGCATCAGCCCCCGCGAGGCGCTCGCGATGGACCCGCAGCACCGCCTGCTGCTGGAAACCTCCTGGGAGGCGTTCGAACGGGCCGGGGTCGACCCGACCGCGCTGCGCGGCAGCCGCACGGGCGTCTTCGTCGGCATGATGAACACCGACTACACGCTGGTGCTGGGCCAGTCCACGGCCGACGCCGAAGGGCTCATGGGGACGGGCGGCAGCCTCGGCTCCGGCCGGGTGTCCTACACGTTCGGCCTCGAGGGCCCGGCGGTCACCGTGGACACGGCGTGCTCGTCGTCGCTGGTCGCCCTGCACCTGGCCGTGCAGGCGCTGCGCGGCGGTGAGTGCGAGCTGGCGCTCGCCGGCGGGGTGACGGTGATGTCCACGCCGAACACGTTCATCGGCTTCTCCCGGCAGCGCGGCCTGGCGGCCGACGGCCGCTGCAAGTCGTTCGCGGACGCCGCCGACGGCACCGGCTGGGGTGAGGGCGTCGGCATGCTGCTCGTCGAGCGGCTCTCCGACGCCCAGCGGCTCGGCCATCCCGTGCTGGCCGTGGTCCGCGGCAGCGCCGTCAACCAGGACGGCGCGTCGAACGGCATCACGGCGCCCAACGGCCCCTCCCAGCAGCGGGTGATCCGTCAGGCGCTGGCCAGCGCCCGCCTGGGCACCGCCGACGTGGACGTCGTCGAGGGCCACGGCACCGGCACCACCCTCGGCGACCCCATCGAGGCACAGGCGCTGATCGCCACCTACGGCCAGGACCGGCCCGCCGACCGGCCGCTGTGGCTGGGGTCGGTGAAGTCGAACATCGGGCACACCCAGGCGGCGGCCGGCGCCGCGGGGATCATGAAGATGGTCCTGGCGATGCGGCACGACACGCTGCCCGCGACGCTGCACGTCGACGCTCCGAGCACCCAGGTCGACTGGTCGGAGGGCTCGGTCGAGCTGCTGGCCCGGGCCCGGCCGTGGGCGGCGAACGGCCGGCCGCGCCGCGCCGGGATCTCCTCGTTCGGGATCAGCGGCACCAACGCGCACGTCGTCATCGAGGAACCACCCGCCGTGCCGGTCCCGTCGCCGTCGCCGGTCCCGTCGCCGACTCCGATCGTGCTCAGCGCCGCCGACCGCGAGTCGCTCGCGGAGCAGGCCGCCCGCCTGCGCGCGGCCCTCGCCCGGCAGCCGGAACCGGCCGGCCTGGTGGCGCCGGCCGGCCTGGTGGATGTCGGCCGCGCCCTGACCGCCCGGGCCACCCTGCGGCACCGCGCCGTCCTGGTCGCCGACAACACCACGGACCTCGCCGCCGCCCTGGCCACCGTGGGCGCTGTGGACTCAGTGGCCACCGACGACTCCGCGGCCGCCGGGCCCGGCGCCGGCCTGCCGACCGTGGCCGTCGGCGAGGCCGGCCCGGCCCGGCTCGGTGTCGTCTTCACCGGCCAGGGCGCCCAGCGGCTCGGCATGGGACGGCAGCTGCACGCCGCGTTCCCGGTGTTCGCCGCCGCGTTCGACGAGGTCTGCGCGCTGCTGGACGTCCACCTGGACCAGCCGCTGCGCACCGTGATCGACACCGAGCCCGAGCTGCTGGAGCGCACCGGCTACGCCCAGCCGGCCCTGTTCGCCGTCGAGGTGGCCCTGCTGGCCCTGGTGCGCGACTGGGGGGTCACCCCCGCCGCCGTCGCCGGCCACTCCATCGGCGAGATCACCGCCGCCTACGCGGCCGGCGTCCTCGACCTCCCGGACGCCGCCGCGCTGGTCGCGGCCCGCGGTCGGCTGATGCAGGCCCTGCCCGCCGGGGGCGGAATGCTCGCGGTCGCCGCGGCGGAGGCCGAGGTGCTCGCCGCGTTGGCGACGGCGGAGCTGACCCTGGACGTCGCCGCCGTGAACGGGCCGGCGTCGACCGTGCTCTCCGGCCCGGTCGACCTGCTGGAGCAGGCCGCGGCTCTCGCCGGGGAGCGGGGGTGGCGGACCAGCCGGCTGGCGGTCAGCCACGCCTTCCACTCGGCGCTGATGGAACCCATGCTCGCCGAGTTCACCGCGGTCGTGAACGGCCTGCGGCTGCGCGAACCGACCCTGCCCGCCGTGTCCACGGTCGGCGGCGCGCCGGTCGAGCCCGGTCAGTGGACGGACCCGGGGTACTGGGTCGAGCAGGTCCGCCGGCCGGTGCGTTTCGCCGACGCCGTGCGCGCCCTGTCGGGCCTGGGCGTGACCCAGGTGCTGGAACTCGGCCCCGACGCCATCCTGACCGCCATGGTCGCCGACACGGCGGCCGACCTGCCGGAGCTGCCCGGCCGGCCCGACCTGCTCGCCGTGCCGGCCCTGCGCCGCGACCACGACGAGGCCGCCACCCTGCTCACCGCCCTGGGACGGCTGTTCGTCGCCGGCACCGCCGTCGACTGGCGGGCAGTCTTCGCCGGCACCGACGCCCGGTGGGTCGACCTGCCCACCTACGCCTTCCGGCGCGACGACTTCTGGCCCCGTCCCCGGCCGGTCAGCCGCGGGGACGCCACCGGCCTCGGCCTGGACTCCACCGGCCACCCGCTGCTCGGCGCCGTCGTCGAGGTGCCCGGCTCCACCGCGGTCGTCCACACCGGCTCCCTCGCCCTCGACACCCACCCCTGGCTCGCCGACCATGAGGTCCTCGGCCAGGTCGTGCTGCCGGGAACGGCGTTCGCCGAGATGGCCCTGGCCGTCGGCGGCCGCCTCGGCCGCCCGGTGCTCGACGAACTCCTCCTCCAGACCCCGCTCGCCGTGCCGGCCCGCGGCCACCTTCAGATCCGGGTCACCGTCGACCTGCCCGACACCGCGGACCGGCCCGACACCGCGGACGGCAGCGGCACCGAACGCTGGTCGGTGACGGTGCACTCACGTCCCGGCGAGGACGGCGACTGGACCCTGCACGCCACCGGCCTGCTCGCGGACCCTGGCGCCGCACTGACGGTCAGCCCCATGGTCACCTGGCCGCCGACCGGCGCCGACGAGCTCGACGTCACCGGTTTCTATCCGGAGACGGCCGCCGCCGGGCTCGCCTACGGCCCGGCGTTCCAGGGGCTGCACCGAGCCTGGCGGACCGCCGACGCGGTCTTCGCCGAGGTGGCGACCGAGGAGACCAGCGACGGTTTCGTGATCGACCCGGCGCTGTTCGACGCCGCGCTGCACGCGATCGCCCTCGGTGGTCTGCTGCCGGCGGCCGGCGGGGTGCAGCTGCCGTTCGCCTTCTCCGACCTACGGGTGCTCGGCCCGGTGCGCGGCCCGCTGCGGGTGCGGCTCACCGCCGCGCCGGGCGCCGGCAGCGTCCGGATCGCCCTGGCCGACGAGACCGGCCTGCCCGTCGCCGAGGCGACGCTCGCCCTGCGCCAGGCCACCGTCGGTTCCCCTTCGGACGGCCTGCTCTACGCCGTGGACTGGGTGCCCGCACCGGAACCCGCTCGAACGGCCGCCGGCGCCGAGGTCGCCGGTGGTGAGGCTGAGGGCTGGGTGACGGTGCGGCTGGGCGAGCCGTTGCCGCCGGCCGGCCGGGTCCTGATGATCGACTGCACAGGCACAGGCACAGGCACAGGCACGGGCGCAGGCACGGGCGCAGGCATCGGGTCTGGTCTGGACGTGGGTGCGGTGCGGGGTCGGGTGACCGACCTGCTGGGACTGCTCCAGGAGTGGTTGGCGGCTCCGGAGTGGTTGTCGGGTCGGCTGGTGGTGCTGACGTCGGGTGCGGTGGCGGCGGGGTCGGGCGATGCGGTGGCGGGTGTGGCGGACGCGGCGTTGTGGGGTCTGGTGCGGGTGGCCCAGTCCGAGCATCCCGACCGCATCCAGCTCGTCGACGTCGACAGCGAGGTCGATTTCGCCGGGGCCGCGGCCGACCGGGATCTGCTCGCGGCGGTGGTCGCGTCGGGGGCGGCGCAGTCGGTCGTCCGGCGGGGGCAGGTTCTCGAACCGCGCCTGAGCCGGCTGCCGGCGGTGGTCGCGGTTCCCGACCAGCCGGCACACGGCCCGCAGGACGAGCCGGCCGGTGGGCCGGACGTGCCGAGGCCGGGTGCGCCACTGGTGGCCCGGTTCGGCGCGGGCACAGTGGTGATCACGGGCGGCACGGGAACCCTGGGTGTGGCGCTGGCGCGGCATCTGGTGGCTGTGCACGGGGTGTCGGATCTGGTGCTGCTGTCCCGCCGCGGCCCGGCGGCGGCGGGTGCCGCCGAGCTGGTCGCGGAGCTGGCCGAGGCCGGGGCGCGCGCCCGGGTGCTGGCCTGTGACGTGACGGATCGGGCCGCACTGGCAGCGGCGTTGAGCGAGGCGGACGTGTCCGGCGTGGTGCATGCGGCCGGGGTGCTCGATGACGGTGTGCTGACCTCGTTGACCGCCGAGCGGGTGGATGCGGTGTTGCGGGTGAAGGTCGACGCGGCGGTGAATCTGTGGTCGGTGACGGCGGATCGTGATCTGTCGGCGTTTGTGGTGTTCTCGTCGGCGGCGGGTCTGTTCGGGAATGCGGGTCAGGCCGGGTATGCGGCGGGGAACAGTTTCCTGGACGGGTTCGCCGGCTGGTTGCGGGCGCGGGANGTGCCGGCGGTGTCGTTGGCGTGGGGGTTGTGGGACACCGACGGTGGTATGGGTGGTGGTCTGGCGGGGGCGGAGCGGGAGCGGTTGCGGCGGGGCGGGATCGTGCCGCTGAGCGTGGAGCAGGGGTTGGCGGCGTTCGACGCGGCGCTGAGTGCCGACCGGGCGCTGCTCGCCCCCCTGGGCCTGGACCTGCCCGCCCTGCGCGCGGCCGGTGGCGCCGGGATGCTCCCGGCCCTGCTCGACCGGCTCGCCCGTCCCACCCAGCCGGCCCGCTCGACCGGCAGCGGTGGCCCCGGCCTCGCCCAGCGACTCACCGGCCTTTCCGTCGCGGATCAGGACCGGCTCGTGCTGGAAACGGTCCGTGCGCAGATCGCCGCCGTGCTCGGCTACCCCTCGGCAGCCGCGGTGGCCGCCGGTCGGGCCTTCACCGAACTCGGCTTCGACTCGCTCAGCGCCGTCGAGCTGCGCAACCGGCTGACGGCGGCCACCGGACTGTCGCTGCCGTCGACGCTGGTCTTCGACTACCCCACGGCGGCGGCGGTCGCCGACTATCTCGGTGGGCGGCTGCGGCCGGCCGACGTCCCCGCGCTCACCCCGCTGCTCGCGGATCTCGACCGGCTGGCCGAGTCCCTCGGGACGGTCACCGACGAGGCGGACCGGGCCAGCGTGACCACCCGCCTGCAGAACCTGTTGACGACCTGGCAACGCCTCAGTCGCGGGCCGGGCGCCGAAGGCACGGCTGTCGCCCTCGCCGAAGAGCTCGAGACGGCGACCGACGACGAAATCTTCGACCTGATCGGCAAGGAGTTCGGCATCTCCTGACCTTGCCCGGGTCCCCGAGCTTGGCCGTAATGATGAGAGGCGACACCGCGATGACCGACGACGACCGGCTGCGTTATTTCCTCAAGCGAGTGACCGCCGAACTCCACGAGACCCGGGAACGGCTGCGTGGAACCGAGGAGGCCGCTACCGAGCCGGTGGCGATCGTGGGGATGGCGTGCCGTTATCCGGGTGGGGTGTCCTCGCCGGAGGAGTTGTGGGAGCTGGTTTCGTCGGGTCGGGACGGGGTGGGTTTCTTCCCGACGGATCGTGGGTGGGATGTCGAGGGTCTGTATGACCCGGATCCGGATCATCCGGGGACGTCGTATGCGCGTGAGGGTGGTTTTCTCTACGGCGCGGCGGAGTTCGATCCGGGTCTGTTCGGGATCAGTCCGCGTGAGGCGGTGGCGATGGATCCGCAGCACCGGTTGCTGCTGGAGGCGTCGTGGGAGGTGTTCGAACGGGCCGGCATCGACCCGGTGGGCCTGCGCGGTTCGCGGACCGGCGTGTTCGCCGGGGTGATGTACAACGACTACGCGATGGTGCTCGGCCAGTCCACGGCGGACGCCGAGGGCTCGATGGCCACCGGCGGCAGCGTGGCCTCCGGCCGGGTGTCGTACACGTTCGGTCTTGAGGGTCCGGCGGTGACGGTGGACACGGCGTGTTCGTCGTCGCTGGTGGCGTTGCATCTGGCGGTGCAGGCGCTGCGGTCCGGTGAGTGTGAGTTGGCGTTGGCCGGTGGTGTGACGGTGATGGCGACGCCGGGGACGTTCGTGGGTTTCTCCCG
>NZ_KB891291.1 GCF_000373365.1 Parafrankia discariae | reverse complement strand
GGAACCGTGGCCGGAACCACCGCTGGAACCATCGCCGGAACCACCGCAGGAAGTCCCAGTGCGAACGGGTCGGCCCTCGGCTCGGATCGGCACGGGTGCAAACCCGCCCATCAGCCCAGGCCGATCCGGCGCAGCATGTCCGGGGTGGCGGCGACGTGAACGTGATCATGATGTTCCGCGACGGTGCTCGCACCCCACGCGGCGGCGGTGCAGGGCACGACCGTCCCGTTCTTCACGCACGTCGCACCGGGCCCGGTGTAGATCAGTTCGGTCAGGCCGGGGGCGTAGCGGGCGAAGAACTGGTTGATGGCCAGCAGCTGCGGGGTGTCGCGGGCTCCGGCGGGTGGCAGCGCGAAGTCGACGGCCTGGCCGACGTGGTGGTAGCTGACGCCGCCGCCGGCTTCGGGGGTGCGGCGGGTGGAGGTGACGCCGTAGGGCACGGACGAACCGGCGATCAGGCGGATGATCGCCGGGTAGGTTTCGCGGCCCGCCCCGCCAACGGCGTCTCCACCCGGCGCCGACGTGTCCGTGCTGGTCGGTGTGGGAGTGAGCTGGTCGTAGTGGTCGATCTGGGCGAGGACCGTGGTGACGTAGCTGCGGCTGGCGTTGTAGCCGTAGATCGCGGCCTCAAGCGTCGCCCGGTCGGAGAGGTCTTTCGGGCCGGTCCCGCACAGGTGGACCACGGCGGCGGCGACCGCGTCGTAGATGTTGTGCGGGTCGGTGACGCCGTCGTCGTTGCCGTCGCGGCCCATCGCCCGCCACGAGCTCGGGATGAACTGCATGGGGCCGACCGCCCGGTCGTAGACGCGGTCACCGTCGAACCGGCCGGCGTCGCTGTCGAGGATCCGCGCGGTGCCGTTGCTGCCGTCGAGGGGCACTCCGATGATCGGGCGGGCGTGGAGGTCGCCGTTGGGGTCTATTGGCCGGCCGGCGCCGTGGTGGGACTCGACCTGGCCGATGCCCGCCAGGATCGACCAGCGCACCCCCTGGCAGGCCGGGGTGAAGCGGCGGGCGTAGTCCGGTGCGTGCCGGTAGGCGTCCAGGACCGGGCCGGGGATGCCCTCGACCGCGCTCGGCGCCGGGGGGAGGCCCGCAGCGCCGGGGGACTGCTGGGAGGCGGCTGCGCCACCACCTCCACTGATGACCACGAGCATCAGGGCGGTGAGGGCCAGCAGTCCGGCCGGGGTGACGACGAGCAGGGCGAGCAGCCACCACCACGCGCCGCCGCCCTTCCGGCGGGACGCGCGGGCAGCGACCTTGCGGGCCTGGCGCAGGGCGAGTTTGCGGGCCTTGCGTTGGATCAGGCGACGGGTGGCGGTGTGGGCGAGTTTCACTGCGACCGCGGGTGCTGCCATCGGCTACCGGCCGGGCCGGCGGCGGGTGGTGCGCGGCAACGGCTGCTGCGGTGGGCGGGAGGCGCGTTGGCGTAGCCGCCGGGCCGCGGCCCGGGTGGCGGGGGTGGGCTGGGTCTGCGACTGCTGGGCCTGGGGTTGCCGGGATGAGGGCCGGCCTGAGCGGCGCCGCGCGGGGCCCGGCGAAGCCGGCGGTGGTGGTGGCGGGGTGGAGTAGGCGCCGGCGCGCACCCGTGCGGCGATACGGAACGGTTCGGTGAGGCGGTTGACGCGCCGGTCAAGGAAGTGGCCGGGGGCGCGGGCCGCGGCAGCCAGATTCCGCCGGTAGGTCCGCCCGTAGTCGCCGGCAGCCTGACTACGGCCGCCGGCGGCACGGCGGCCGCGGATGTACTCGTCGACAACTCTGACGCGGGCGGAACGGACCGTGGCGCTGGCCTGGCGCACGGCGCGGGGGTAGGTGACGGGCGCGCCGACTGTCCAGGCGGCGGTGGTGCGCCCGATCCGCCACCCCAGCCGGGCCGCCTGGGCGGGGCGGGTCTGCCCCAACCGGGCCTGCAGCCGCGCGGCCCTCGACCCGGCGGCGGTGGTGGTCGGCCCCCCGCGGCCACCTCCACCTCCACCTCCACCTCCACCGCCTCCACCGCTGGTGGCCGCGGGGGTCCCGCCCCCGCGGCCGCGGAACAGTCCGCGCCGCGCCCGGCGTCCGCCGCGCCAGTACATGACGCTCTGGGCGAGGTCGAGGGGGCGCATCGCGCCACGGACGTCCCCACGGCCCTCGGACCACAGTTCGGCGGGCTGGAAGCTGCTGCCGGTGGATGCCGCCGGGCGCATCCAGGACGCGGTGGGGGAGGCGGAGCCGGGTTGGAGGCGTTGCAGGCGCCGGCCGAGCTGGTCGGAGACGCGGTCGGTGGCGCGGCGGGCGCGGCGGAAGAACAGGAACGAGGCGAGGACGAGCAGGTCCAGCAGTCCGAAGCGCACCGCCATCGGGCTGCTGGCGGTGCTGGCGAGCACTCCCTGCATCAGCATCAGGTACAGGGACAGGAAGACGACGGTGAGCACGACGGCGAGCAGCGCGCGCACGATGCCG
Source organism: Parafrankia discariae (assembly GCF_000373365.1). Taxonomy (NCBI): domain Bacteria; kingdom Bacillati; phylum Actinomycetota; class Actinomycetes; order Frankiales; family Frankiaceae; genus Parafrankia; species Parafrankia discariae. The sequence continues at coordinate 9,679 of NZ_KB891291.1, read as the reverse complement.
CTGGCCCAACGGAACAGCATCGCCCGGCCCAGGCCGGGCATCTGCCCGAACGCGGTCGCGAAGAAGGTCAGGCAGCACAGGAGCGCGAGGGCGAGCTGGGCGATGCACAGTCCACCGCAGAGCATGAGGGTGAACAGGAAGAAGAACATCGCGGCGAGGGCGACCAGGCCGGCGCCGAGGAGCCGTTCGGGGGTCATCTTCGCGTTCCAGTCGGCGAGCGTGGCGCAGTCTCCGCCCGCGTCGCGCAGGATGTCGCGGGGCCCTGGCCAGGACGCGGTGTCCCAGGGGCCGGTTGCGACCGCCATCCGGTAGGCGTTCAGGCACGGCGAGCGCCGCGACGGGTCGGGGTCGTCGAGCACCCGGCCGGTGTTGAGGATCATGTTCGGTTGGACGACGAACGCGTATTTGACCTTCTGGGTCAGGGGGCCGGTGAGGTTCTCCGGCGTGGGGGTCTCGTCCGGGTCGCAGCCCCCCTCGGTCGTCGCGGACACGACGCACAGCGACAGGTCGCGGGTCATGCCGAGCAGGCCGGTGTCGCCGAGGATCGTGGTGGCGGGGGTGGCGAGGATGCCGGCGGAGAAGGTGGCGATGACCAGGCCGGTGACGGCTTCGGACAGGCCGCCGGCGATACGTCCCTGGATCAGTTTGTAGCCGGCCCAGGCCTGGGACAGCAGCAGGAACAGGCTGGGGAGCCCGAAGCGGAGCAGGACGTTGTCCTCGTAGTCGTGGGCGACCCGTTCGGCTGGCTCGATCAGATACTTGGCGATGTTGAACTCGAGGGTTTCGAGCAGGGCGGCGGTGGAGGCGCGGACGGCGAGCCGGTCGGTGCCGAACGCGACCTGGGTGAGTAGGCCGGTGGCCTTGGTGACGTAGGACCAGGCTTTGCCGCCGTCGTACCAGATGTCGTAGTTCTCCACCGGGATGCAGTCGAGGCTGTCCGCGGGGACGCCGGGGGCGCAGGTCGGGTCGCGGCCGAACATCGCCCCGTCGAGCCCGGTGGGCGGTTTACCGCCGTCGGTGTCGTCCGGGGAGCTGTCGGGGGCGAGGGGGCTCTGCGCGGGGTCGGTGGCGGCGGTGGCGTCCGCGGGGGCGGTGGCCGCCGGGTCCGGGTCCGTCGTGGGAGCCGTGCCTGTGGAGGCTGACTCCGGGGCGGGCATGGTCGGCGGTGGCGTCGCCGCGGGGGTGGGCACGGCCACTGGGGCGGCGCTGGTTGCCTGCGCGGCGCTGGTTGCCTGGGCGAGGGCGACGAGGACGACGAAGGCCAAGGCGGTGAACGCGGCCAGGTAGCGAATCCGCGGACGGCGGCCGCGGTGGCGACGGGTCACCGGTGCCCGGTGCCGGGGCGCGCGGGTGGGTGTCGTGGGGAGGTGGGGCGCCACGCCGGTGCCAGCGGCAGATGGTCGGCGAGCGTCGCCCGCCCGTGCGCCCCGCCCGTCGGCGGGGCCGACGGTGCACCCTCGACGGCTGGGGATTCCCGCTCCGACCATGGGAATTCGGGATCGGCGTCCCGGGTGGGCGGGCCTGCCGGCCCAGGCCCGCGGGGGCGGGGGCGGTCGGGTGCGGGTGGGGTTGGCTGGTTCGCGGCGGGGACGGGGTGGCGTTCGGTGGCGGTGGCCGCGCGGGGGTTGCTGTCCCAGCTGGCGAGCAGGCCGGGGAGGCGTGGGGGCAGGACCTGGATGAACCCGACCCGGCCGTCGAGGTCGCGCAGGTACATCTCCCCGACCCGTTCGGGTTGCCGGGCCGGGTCGGGGTTGATCTCTTGGAGGGCGGTGATGTGTTCCTCGTCGACGTCCATGCCGAGGAGTTCCAGGGCCTGTTCGGCGGCGTAACGGCTGCCTTGGCGGCCGGCGAGACGGATCGGGATGAGGGCGCGTAGCCGGGGTTCACCCAGGGAGGCGACGTCCTGGGCGGCGACCCACACCGCGGCGTTCGCGCGCCGCGACTCGCGCAGCCCTTCCTCGAGGAGCTGGGCGCCTTCGACCGAGGCGGTCAGGAACGACACCTCGTCCAGGCACATCGCGCCGAACCGGGACCGGTCCGTGAACGCGATCTTCCGCATGATCGCGGCGGAGAGGTAGACCATCGCCTGGGCGAGCAGCTGCTCGCCGAGTAGCCGCCGGGACAGCTCCGGGGAGAGCAGTACCTCCCGCGGGGGCGGTTTGAGACCGGGCGTCCACAGGATCACCGAGTCGGCGCGGGACAGCCGCAGCGGCGGCTCGTCCCCGAAAATCACCCGGGCCAGTCGTTCACTGAGCCGGCCGCGGAGCCGGCCCGCGACGAGCTCGGCGGCGTCCCCGAGGCGGCGGCCCCGCTCGGCCACCGCCCGCTCCTCCAGGACGGTGAGCACGCGGGCGGCCCGCGGGTTGCGTTCGGCGAGCACGGTTTTGACCGCGGCACTCAGCACGTCACCTTCGACGTCCTGGATCCCGATCCCGAGCAGCAGGCACAAAAACCCGGTGCCGAACTGCAGAGCGTCGTCCCCGGCGAAGATCTGCAGCGGGTCGACGCTGACGTTCGCGTCCGCGGTGAGGGTGACGATCTCGGTCGCGCCGGGGGCCGCCTGGGCGAACTGGACCCATTCCCCGTGCTCGGTGCGGTCCAAGGTGGTGAACCGGCCGCCACGCGCGAGGGTCGCCCACGCCAGATACTTCAACGAGAACGACTTGCCGGCGCCGAGCGCGGCGGTGATCGCGATCGAGCCGGAACGGTCGGTGGCCGGGCCGCGGGCCGGGTCGAGCAGCACCGGGCGGGCGGTCCCACCATCCAGGGAGATCCCGAACAGGACACCGGTGGGGTCACCGAGTTCGGCGCCGGCGAACGGGTTGCCCGCGGCGAGCTGGCGGGGGGTGAGCATCTGCTCGAAGTCGCGGCACACCCGCGGCAGTCCGCTGCCGGGCTTGCCTGCCTCGTAGAGGGCTTCCTGGTCGCCGATCGGACGAGCCAGGCGGTACTCGCCGCCGGCGAACACCGCCTGCAGCCCGCTGATCTGCCGGTCGGCGTCGCGCGGGTCGGGGGCGGCGACGGAGAACACCATGCTCGCGGCCAGCAGCGGATCGGAGGAGGCGTCGAGTTCGGCCTGCTCGTCGTCGAGGGCGTCGATGGCGTTACCGAGGCTGCTCGGCAGGCCGGCGGTTTCCCCCGCCCACTCCGACTGCTGGGAGACGAGCTGGCGCAGCTTGCGCCGCGCGCCGCGTTTGGCGTCCTCGTTCGGAATCACCCGCAGCCGGGCGTACCAGTCGACCGGGTCGGCGACCGCGTCGGCGGCGGCGAACCATTCCGCCCCGTCGGGGAAGGTGAAACTCTCCGGCAGGTCGGCGAGGACACCGGCGGCCTGATAGCTGGCCCCGAACCCGCTGGTGATCTGCACGTAGCGGCGGACCCCCGCCCCACGGGGGCGGCTTTCACGCTGCCCGCCTTCGAAGGTGACCGCCTCGTCGAGGGTGCTCAACGCCGGGCCGCGCAGCCGCGGCCCGTGCAGGTGCGCTTCGGCGGCGAAACGCTGTCGGTGCGGGTCGTGGACGGGGTCGCCGTGGGCCAGGTCGGCCTGCGGGCCGTCCAGGGGAAGGTCACCCACGCCGCGTCGCCACGCCCGGGCGTAGATCCAGGCAACCTCGGTCGCGCTCGCCCGGCGCAGCCGGGCGGGAGCCCCGAACCGGGTGAAGTAGTCGGCTTCCTGCTGGCGGCGCCGGCGTACCTCGACGGCGCTGGGCCCCGTAGCGGGCAGGCCGAACGACGCGGTGACCCGCGACGAGGCCGCCCCCAGGGCGCTGGCGGCCCCGGCGCGCAACGTCGGGGCGGGCAGGTCCACGGCCAAAAACCGGACCCGGTCATACAGGTCGCAGTCGACGAGCAGGTCCAGCGCGGCGTCGGCGGCGACCACCCAGTCGGGATGGGCCTCCAGGTCGATGTCGGCGACCATCCGCCCCACGGTGGCCACCGGGTCGATCGGCACGGTCAACGACAGCAGCATCGCCTCGCCGCGCAGCTGGGCGAGCACCGCCCGGGTCTCGTGGTGAAGCTTGAGTTTGTCGGCACGGGAGGCGTGCGGGTAGGTCGCCGGGTGGATCCGCCACACCGCCAGGACCCCGCCCCGGTCGGTCCACACGAGGTTGCCCGCGATGTGCCGGGCCGGGCAGCTCACCGCGCACCACCCGCCCCGGCGCCGGCAGGCGGGTCGAGCAGCTCCGACACCGATACCGACCGCACCCCCGCCGGGGCGGGCGCGGGGGCTGGACCCCGCCGAGACGGGACAGGTGTCGGCGGGGCGGGCAGATCACGCACGAAGATCGCGCGGGCTGGGCGCCCCGCCCGCGGCCGGGTCGGACGGGACCGGCCCCGGACCCGGCCACCGCGCGGGGCAGCGGCATAGCCGGCCAGCGCCCGCACACTGCGCAGCGGACTGCGCCCTTCCGGGCGCACGAACCGTTCGGTGAACGCGAACCCGACCGGCAGCCCGAACAGCACCAGCAGATTCCCGACGAACCCGAAATGCATCCACAGCGCCCGAGTCAGATAAAGCACGACCAGCGTGCCGATGAACAGACCGACCTGGGTCAACGTGTACGGGCCGAACGGAATCGGCTGACCACCGGGCAGCAGCCCGACCACATGCCCATGGCGATGCGCCTTCGCGTAGCTGCGGAACGTCAACCGGCCGCCGGCCCGGTCGATGTCGTTGGTGTTCACACGCCCACCCGCCCCGCGTCCTCCCACAGCCGAATATCGGCCGCGGGAACGACGAGGTGGATACCGGAGGCGTTGTCGAGGTCTTCTTTCAACCGGTTGGCGTTGTCGTCGCTGTTGTTCGCCGCCCAGATCGCCACCGCCCCGGCGACAGCCGCCATCAGAAGCGGCACGAGCGCGCCCTGTCTACTGAACGCCACCCGAATGATGTTGATGACGACGACGATGCCGAGCACGACGAACACCAGTGCTTTGACCTGACCGGTCAGCTTGTTGAACGTGTCGAACCAGCCGGCGGCCAGCACAACCGTTTCAGGAGGAGGGGACACGGGAGGACTCCTGCCAGGAGGAAAAAGACGGAGACGGACTCGGCGGCGCGGACAGGCTCGGCAGTGGAGACGGGCTGGCCGTCGGGGTGGGGGCGGCGGGCACCGTCGGCAGCGCGTCGTCGGCGAGCGGTGGGGCGCCGGGCAGCGCCGAAACCTCCCAGCGCCCGGCGCGCCCAGACAGACGCAGCGGGTAGCTCAGGAGCTGGATCGCCGTCGCCGAGGCGACCCGTACCGTGGCCAGCACCGCCAGGCGTTGCCCATCCGCCGGCTGAGCGATGTCCAGGCCCGGGAGGCTGTCGCGTCGCGCGTCGACCAGTTCGACGCCGCTGTAAGGGGCCGGGATGATCGGGCGGATCGTCGCCGTCGGACTGGTGTAACGGCCCAGCTCACCCGTCCCGGTCAGCAGCGCCGTCAGGAAACGACGCACCACATCACCGACCGGATCCTGCGGGTCGACCGGGGTGCTGTAACCCAGGGCCGGCGCGGCGGCGAGAGCCGACGGGCAGGCGACCCGGTCCGGCATCCGGGTGGCGCTGTACCCGACGGGATCGCCCTGCGCCCCGGTTCCCCCGGCGGCCGCGTCTCCGCGGGCAACCAGCGACACCCGGTAGCAGGCAACCCCGTCCGGGACGAGATCGCCCTGGGCGGTGCGGGTGAGCTCGTCGACGGCGACGGTCACCGTCCAGTAGCCGGCCGCCGCCTCCCCGGCCCGCAGGACCGTCACCGGCCCGGCCTGGCGCATCCCCGCGGTCACCCCGTCCAAGGAGGGCGCGCTGGGGAAGAAGATCCGTAGCCGTGCCTCCTGCCCCTCGCCCGCGGTGAGGAACGCGGCTATGAATGCCTGCGCCCACCCCGCCGGCCCGGTCGCCGAGCGCCCCTGTGCCACCGGCGCGCCACCGCTGTCGGGACGGGTCAGCCATGCGGCGACACCACCCACCGCACCGATGATCACCAGCGCCCACAAGGCGACGGTCGCCGCGGCCGTCATCCACATGGCCCGGCGCGCCACTGGGATCGCCGGACCACCGACATCCCCCACCTCGGCCACACCCGAGTCCGTCCGGCCTCGCCCTAACACCGACACCCTCCCTTCCGTGGATGTGAAAGCAACACCCAGGGAAGGCACAGCCGATCAAGGCAACGCGACACGGCAACCCGCACGACGTCGAAAAATGTTCAGGCGACGTCCGGCACCACGCGGGTGGTCAGGCCCAGGCCGGTTCGGGCAACGGCCAGCGGCCCGCGGCCCGCGCCGCACGGGCCAGCGTCGCCTCGGCCCGCTGACGCCGCCGGCGCAGCGTGTGCACCCGCATGCCCTGCTCGGCGGCGAGCTCGTCGGGGCTGCGGTCAGCCAGCCGGGTCATCGCCACCAGCCGCACCGCCTGCTCGGTCAACACCTGACTGTCCCGCGCCCACCGCAACAGCCCGATCAGCGCCGCGGTGTAGAAGGAATGCTCATCCACCGCAGGCTGGTGGCTACCCACCGCAACATCCAGATCGGCATGGCGCTGCACCGGCTGGTCGGCGTCGCGGGCCGCGATCACCATCCGCGTCAGCCGGGTACGGACCTCGCTGAGCAACGCCAGGTTCACCGCGCTGTGCCGCGACCGCCAGCGAAACGCCCGGATACTCGCGAGGAGAAGCTCCAACGCGACCGCGGCCCGTTCCTCGTCGTCGGCCAGCAGCCACATGCTGCCCCCGTCGGGATGCCGCGGCATCCACCACGTCCGCGCGCACAGATCCTTCACCCCGGGCAGCAGGGCGTGCACCAGCAGCTGCGTCGCCCACCGCCGGTCCTCGACACTGACCTCCCCCCACATCGGCTCCGGCGCGGCGGGCTCCCCGGTGCTCTCCTCCGCGGGCTCGCCGGGGTCCTGCGACGCCAGCCGCACCAGCGCACCCACAACCCGGGCGACCCTGCCCTGGTCGGTCATGTCCTGGGCCGCGGCCAGCAGCGCACGCGGGTCACCGAGCCCGGCGAGATCCGGGTCGGCCGCCGCCCAGCGGCCGGTCGCCGCCCGCAGCGAGAAGCTGCCCACGATCCTGTCCCGCTCGACGTCGAGCAGGTCGAACACCGCGACCCGACCCGACGCGTAGGCCGGACGGGCACAGGGGGACGGAACACGAACAGCGGCCACGGGCGTCTCCGATCTCGAGTGCGATCGCAGCCACCGTCGAATCCGACCTTGCCCACCCCATTGCTCAAGCCCCGGGCAACCAGCCCCTGACCTGGGGCAACACGAATCAGGCAACCCTCACCCACCCCGGGCAACCCACCCACCGGCATCGAGCGGGAAGAAAGGCAACCTCCCCATGCCGCCCGTTGCCCGGCCCGCGCAGCGCAGACCGAGGGTGCCCACACTCCACGCACCACCACGAAGGCCACACTGTGCGGCATCCTGGAAGGGATGAACGCCTCCGAGAACCCGCCCGCTCCACCCGCCGCCGACGCACCGACCGACCACACCGACAGCCCGCTGGGCTGGCCCGCCGACCGGCTCATCGGCTACCGCGAGTTCGCCGAGCTCGTCACCGCGATGACCGGCAAGCCGATGGCGGTGGCCACCTTGCGCAAGTACGCCAGCATCGGCCTGCTGTGCGAACCCGACGAGATGCTCGCCGACCGCAAACGCTGGTGCGTGCGCACCGCCCGCACCTGGCAGGACAACCGGAAAGGCCGCGGCGCCCCGGGCCACGAACGCGCCAGCCGCCGCAAGGCGGACTGAACGAACACCACCACGCCAGGATCAGCCATCCTGATCCATGCCTTTCGCGGTCATCGTCGTCGCCGGCGTCTTCTCCGCGCTGGCCACCCCCAGTGCGTGGCGGGTGCGGCCACGGCCCACCGCAGGCGACGAGGGCGAATCCAGGTCAGCCGGGAGCACACGGCCGGGCCACGGGCCGGTGCTCATCGTCGGAGCGGTCGGGGCCGGCATCGGCGCGGTCGTGACGCGGCACGGATGGACAGCCGCCTCCCCGGCCGTGCTCGTGGCCACGCTCGCCGGCCTCTGGCTCGCGATCGTCGACCTGCGTGTGCACCGCTTGCCCGCGGCGCAGGTCTACGCGGCGACCACGGCGACCGCGGCACTCTTCGCGGTCTCCGCCCTCGCCTGCGACAACCTCAGCCAGATCGCCGGCGCGGCCGCAGGAGCGGCGGCGCTGTGGACCCTGTACCGGGTGGTCGCACTCACCGGCGGGATGGCCCGCGGCGACGTGCGGCTCGCCGGCCTGCTCGGCGCCGTCGGCGGCTGGCACGGGCCACTCAGCTGGTACATCGCCGCGGCGCTGCCGTTCCTCCTGCATGCCGTCGCCGGGGGGATTCTCTGGGCGAGCGGAGCGCGCCGGCGCGGGCAGGCGCTGCCGTTCGGTCCCGCGATGCTCGCCGGCATGCTGGCCTCAATTGGCTTTGCTTCCTAAACCGCCCACGCCACCACCATCGCCGGCGCGCTCCTGCTCCATCGGTCCGGATCCGGTCCGGCAATTGCTCAATTCATTCGGAGGGCACTATGCCGCGGCGAAGACCACTCCGTTTGCGACGGGTGGCGGGTTCCTTACGATGCATTGTCCCATCGTCGGGCATCGCTTTGAACCGGTGCGCGAGGCCGGCGGCGGCCAGTGCCAGCAGGCAGATGGTCAGCCCTGCGACAACCGACGCCATGGCCAGGGCGAGCAGGTCGGGGACGCCGACCGCGTGCAGCGGGGGCAGGCAACCGGCCGCGGCCGCCCCGCCCGATACGGCCACCGCCATCGCCACCACCATGCCCACGATCATCCGAATGCCCGGTGCCAGGTTGGCGAGAGACGCCCGGAGAAACCCGCGGGCCTCAGGTTCGGTCATGGGAGGAAACCGTCAGGACCGTCTCGCCGAGGTTGCTCAACGTCGTGGGCAGCGGGGCGGCCAGGAACAGGCTGGCGGCGCCGAGGTTCTGCGCGACGTTGCGCCTCGACTGGCTGTCCTCGCCGTCGAACCAGTGACGCAGTAGCAGCATGACGAGGGCGAGCCCGATGCTGATGGCGGCGACCGCGAGCACGGTACGCACCGGGTTCTCGCGGGGTTCGGGGGCTGCCGGCGGCTGGTCGTCGAGGTGTCGCAGGCTCGGGATGGGCTGCGCCCCCGCGGACGGCATGCCACTCCACGGGTCGCGGTACTCGTCGTCCGAGTTCGGGGTCCGCCACCAGGAGCGGATCTCGCCGGTGTCGCTGTCGACGTAGCGGTCGTCGTCCATGAGGATCACTCGTTCCTTCGGTCAACGGGCTGGTACCGAAGGAAGGGACACGCCGCGGGCTCGACGCGACACCGAACCGCGTATCAGTTCGAAAAAATCTTGGAGGGCGGTGGATGTGGCCAGGCCGTCGAGGCGGATGGCCCGGTGCGAGGAAGCAGTTGATCGCGACAAGGAAAAACCCGGCCCACGAGGGGGCCGGGTGGTCTAGGAGCCGAGCTTGGCATGTGCCGGGCCTGGCTGTCAAAACTCACCATCCAGGCGGGCGGGTGAGGGGGCCGGTTTGTACCGGCAGTTGTGCCGCGGTGAGGTCAGCGGCGCGCAGGTTGTCCCACCAGTGCCGGCCGACGCCGGTGTGCGGCGCTCCCCGTAGCGCGCCGGCGGTGTAGCCCTTGCTGGGGTTGACGACCCCGACGGGGACGAGCTCGCGGGCTTGGGCCACCG
>NZ_KB891290.1 GCF_000373365.1 Parafrankia discariae | reverse complement strand
CTGGAACACCCGGCTACCCCGGTTCCACACCGAGATCACCCGCACGCTCAACCCGCCACGGCGTCACCGCACCTGCCCCCGGGTCGTCAAACGCGCCCGGCACAACAGCTACCGCGTCAAGAAACCCGACGAACCCGCCTCGATCCGCCACCCGGGCCCCGCCACGATCCGACTCCACCCACTCACCCCACGCGCGGCCTGACCAAACCCCAGCAAGATCGCCTTAAGCTTCACGGCATTGCGCCTGGGTCGGCGATCCCTCACAGTACCGGCGGGGATCGCGGAACCGCGCCTTCGCCGACGGGCTGTGGTTCGCGGCCCGCGGGCACGGAAGCCAGCATCCACCCGCCACGAACAGCACCGAACGCCGACTGTGGTTCTTCCTACGGCAGATGCCGCCGACGTTTCCATGGATACCACAGGTTCCGATCGGCGGACGCCGAATGGACCTGTACTGCCCGCCCCTGAAGATCTGCGTGGAAATCGACGGCTCCTCCCACGACACCGCTCGTGCAAAGGCCGACGACCGTAATCGCGACGAGGAACTCAAGCAGATGGGGATCACCACGCACCGGGTAGCGGCACGCGACGTTGACGCTGACTCAGTTGCCGTCGCCAACCGCCTCGCCCGCGCATTTGCTCGACGCAAGGATGCCGAAGCCCTACGCACGTGGACCTGTCGACCGCTCGCACCCGCCACCCGTCTCCCAACCAGCCTGGCGGATCTGGCACCCCCCACACCCTCAGCACGCACACGGCGATCTTGAAGCGCAACCCGCCAGCACTGTGGCATGCCCGGCCGCCGCCCAGCTAGCTCCCGCTTGATTCGCGACCTGGGTATTCAGCCCCACCGCAAGGCAGTCTCTACGGCCCGCCGGTGCGTTGTCCCCTCACGTTCGATTCGCGGCGGTTTGTTGGTAGTGGCGCAGTCAACGATGGTCATGTGGAGGAACTGCGGGCAGAGCCCACCGTCGATCAGGGCATCGATGGGTACGCTGGCGGTTTCCGCGAAGGCGGTCACCTCCGGGATAGAGATCGACGGTCCTTCGTCCGGACTGGTCGGGGTGCCGGAAATGTTGGCGGAGGTCGCGGCAATATGAGCGGAGCACTCTGTGGCTAACTCGCCCAGGATGCCGGCCGGCTGTCCCACAAGGGCGACTTTGTCTCCGACCGCTGCGTACCGGGCTCCGAATTCGCCTGAAGCCCACCGGAGCCGGAGCGCGAGGTCTCCGGGCCATAGGTGGCGCATGAGTCGTTCAGTCGCCTCATCAATCAGGAAATATTCTTTGGCCGCGAGTGTTTGCGGCAGTACGAGCAACAGGGATTTAGCCAGAGGGCGACGTTTGGCCTGGTAGATGCGGGCGCAGGCTTCTGAGTTCCCTGCGTCGCAGCAGATCATGTACCACCGTGCCGTTGGAACGACCACCAGCCCGCCGCCCTCGATGATGCGGGCAGCTCGGGTAACTTGGGATGTGGCGAGCAGCTCCATGATCTATATCCTCTCCCATCCATCAATCGTGGTGCACTGGTACTTGGCCAGATCGGGCATGCCGCCCAGTCCGACGCCGCCGATGTCGGCGGCCCCCTGGCGCGGCAGCGAGGGCCGCTGGTAGAGGCGCTGACGCCGCGGTTCCCATTGGATGCGGAACTCGACGGCCCCCACTGTGTCATCGAAGGCCGCGGCCACCTGCAACGCCGGCAGATAGGCCCGGCCGTGGAGGAAGACCGGGAGCTTCCGGAAGTTAGTGTCCCGAAGCAGCCTCGTCGTCGGGGTAATGCCACCGAGCCAGACGACATCTGGCGTCAAGGTCGAAACTGCAGTCTCGCGCACGATCTGGATGGCGGCCGGCACGTCGACTAATCGTTCGCCGACGGCGACCTTGGTGTTTGTGCTCGCGACGTTGCGGTATGCCCCAGCGGTGGATGTCGACAGGAGATCTTCCAGCCACCATAGGTGGTCAGCCCGCGACAGCTCTCCCAGTATGGGTATGGACTCGGCGCTCCAAGTACCGTGCCCATCGAAGGCCAGCGGATGGGGTGCGTCCTCCATCAGCCGCCGCATGGCCGCCAGGAGCGGCTCGGACGCCCCGGTGGGTGGCTGCCGGAGGCTCCACTTGGTCAGGCGGAACCCTGCTGCTGCCAAGTCCTGACGCTCTGCCACGATATCTGGGCTTACGAGTTCGACCGAAAGATGTGATGCGTACAGCGGCACCGATTCTGCGGCTTCGGCCGTGAGTAGCTCGGCCACGGGCCGCCCCACTATCCGGCCATGGAGGTCCCAGCCGGCGCAATCGAGGGCTCCCACGGCCCAGCGAGCGATCGAGCGGGCTAGAGCATTTCTGGTCACCGCTGCTTGAATCCGGTGCTGGAGGTCGTCATGGTCTTCCACCGGGCGACCTACGAGGCAGCGTGTGAACATCTGTACCAGGCGGGGAGTGAAGACCGCGGGGATGGGGCCGTACCAGCCGTCGTAATCGTCGGACGCCACGACGACGAACTGCGTCTCGTCGCCCGGCGCGAAGTCGGGGCCGGCGAGGGTAACCGCCCGCACGCGGGTGATTTTGGCTGTCACTCTGCCTCCCCAAGCGGCTGGAGTGTGCCCCCAGCGAGCGCTTGGCGAAGGCTTGTCAGCCAGGCAGCCGACAAGGCGGCGCCGGTGAGAGGTGGCAACCCCGCGGTAGAGCCGTCCCAGATGCGTAGGGCGGGCGGTGATTGACTGAGGGTCACCGCGAAAACTGGCAAATCTGTCGAAAATGCGACACTCGCCTCATGGGGGCGCTCCCGAAGCACGAGATCGATCAGCATCCCTGAAAGTTCGTGGGCCGCCAGCTCGTTGACCAGCGACATGCCGGCGCAGACGCGAGGATTGACCTCGTGCACGACGTATTCGGCGCCTTCGACGACACCATCGACGCCGAACGCGCCCCTGTAGCCCGTCGCGGCCAGACGCGAAGCTACCCGCGACACCGTGGCCCGTGTCCCCTCACCGCCGGCGGGGTCCAGCTGGACCGGCCCGGCAATGCCGAAGGCGCGTATACGCCCGGACCGCCGGTCCACAAAGACCAGGGCTTCGAAGGGACCGACCTGGCATGACCAGGACGGACCGACGAAGCCGTAATAGGTGCAGGGCCAGCCACGGTTGAAACGGGACAGCCGCACCTGGCGGCAGTCGGTGGCGAGGACAGGTAGCAGCCGGGCCACGTCGGACGCCGAGCGGGCCAGATAGATATGGCTGGCGCCAAGGGCGGGAAAGTCGTACGGCACCCCGGATAGTACGGCCCCGCCGGAGCGGATGAGCGGCTCGGCGAGGAGCTCGACCGTACGGTGGCGCTCGTCGGTGCCGATCGCTACAAGCCGCTTGGTGCTGTCATCCGGCCCGATGATCGCGGCCTGATGGTCCTTGGACTCCAAGGCGAACTGGGCGGCCGAGCGAGAGCCAAGCACGCGGCGGCCGTCCACCTGATCGCAAGCGGTGAAGGAGCCTGCATAGATCACGGCCTGTCTGGCGGGGTCAACAGCATCAAAGGCCGCCGCAAGGGGGCCGGGGGGCCGGCGCAGTTGCTCCTCCTGGACCATGAGCAACTGCCGGATTGAAGCCGCCCGGTTGGCCGGTAGCGCGACGCTACTTACCCCCTGTGCTCCTGCCTCACGAAAGGCGCGTTCCAGCGGGCGGTTGCGGGCGGCACCAGCGGTCAGGATGACGGATCGTCCAGCGATGAGTGGTGCCAAGACCTGGACAGCCTTGCGTCGCAGCTTGTGTCCCAGTTCGGCCGCTCGGCCGGAGGCTACTGCCGCGTTGGGGTTCATACCGGGGCAAGGTCGCGTAGTGCGGGGTACTCCAACCATGGGTCCCGGAGTGCGGCCAGTCGCCGCGTGTCGTGACCGATAGCCTTCAAGCGGTAATACAGCATGATCCGGGGCGTCGATGTGTGGTTGGAGCCCACGGCGTGCGGGGTGGCGTGGTGCATAAACAGGATGTCACCCGGCTCGCCTACGACGACCTCACCGGGCTCGCTCGTGATGCTGGCCGGCGTCTGCTCGGGGCAGCCCGGGTACCAGTCTTCCTGGAACCAGCGGGCCATGGTCAGATGGCCGCCGCGCACGACGCGAAGCCCGCCCTCGTCGCCCCCGGTCACAGGGGTCAGGAAGATGCCGACGAGCAGGGTGAAGGTCCGGAGTTCAGCGGCATCAAGGTGCGGACAGGCGACGCCGTCGACGTGCATGGCTTTGTCGGGTTGGAGTGCGGGAGGCTGCGCTTCGGGCAGGCGGATCTGGATCTGTACCTTGGCCACGGGTTCATAGCCGGTGGGCCGGAGCAAGTCGGCAGCGAGTGACGCGACCGCGGTACCGCGCAGCAGGTCCAGGAGCGCGGGGTGCGAGCCGAGTGTGGGGACAAAGGTCGTCTGGGTGTAGTCGCGCAGCTGGCGATCCGTCATCACCGGTGGGAGGGCGGCCTCGACGAGCTTCCGGGCACCGTCCACCTGGGCCGGGCTGAGAAGGCCCCGCCGCACGACCAGGCCATCACGGACAAAGCCCTCGTGTTCAGCGCGGCTCAGGTGCGGCAGGGCCACCGGATGTCCCTTCGGGAGGCGTGGACGAGGTAAGCGCGGTGTGCAGCAGGGCAAGCCGTTGGCGCCTGAGACCGGGGTCTCTGGCTTCGAGGAGGAACAGGAGGGCGTGACGGGCTGCCCGGTCGCCCAGCTGCGTGGACGCACCGTCTCCGGCGATGAGCAGCCGCAGCCGCGCCGCCACCCGCTCCGGCGGAAGCTCGTTGTCGAGGAGGCGGATGGCGGTCAGTGCAACGGTCGGGGTGGCGAGCGGCAGGTCTTGGGTGACAGCGCCGGGGAGGGCTACGAGCAGATCGTCTGAGCCATTCATGGCAAGTGCCAGTGCGCGAAGCCGCCTGCCACCCAGGCTGATTTCAATGCGGCCGGCGGGCCGGCCGGCAAGGACTGGTGAGTGCAGTAGGAGCGTCGGGCAGCCTGCTGCTACTGCGACTTGGGCGATGGTGGGTTCCATGGCGTCACGAGCCGAGCAGGCGTTCGGAGCCGAAGCCGTAGTGCCATAGCGGCCGGTAGTTCTGCCACGGCTGCGGTCGCAACCCGGTGGGCAGCAAGACCGCCTCAAGGCGCTTACGCGCGGTGAGGAAGTACTCGATGGTGTCCGCTCCGGGCATCCGAAAGATACTCATGAAAGGGCTGTGGGACTGGAAGATCTGCAGGTTGGGGAAGTCGGTCAGGTAGAGCGCCGCTTCGCTGAGCCAGTCGGCGACATCGGTGAGGTCGTCGAGCCCGATCACGAGCATCACACCGGTGGACACTCCTGCTTCGCGGGCGCGGCGCAGGACCTGGATGGCTTCGGCTGGGGTGAGATCGGCCTTGGTGTCTTTCAGGAGCACGTCGCGTCGGGTCAGGCACTCCAGCGTGAGAAAGACCGCCGCTGGCCCGACGTCGGCGAACGTCCGCAGGCCTTGGGCACTGCGGATGACGGAGGTGAGGATGCCGAGACGACCGCCGAATCCGTGCTCCCCGAGAATGGCGCGCAGTCCTGCCAGATGAGCCAGGGCGCGGGCTTCCTCACCGAAGCAGCCCGTCGAGAGGTTGATCTCGCGTACCGAGGACAGATCAGCCCAACGGCGTTCCGCCAGGACGGAGGTCAGCAGGGCCCGGATTTCGGCGTCTTCCCGGTAAATCCGCGGGTCGTTGGCATCGGTCATGGTGTTAGGGCAGAAGACGCAGCCGGTGCAGGTGGACCGGCGGTTGGTGTTGGCGGTGATGACCCGCCCGGTGTCCCGGAAGTAGCCGAGCTTGGCGTCGTCGTGTTCGACGAGGCGTACGGTGCCCACCGGCTGCCCCGACAGCAGCAACGCGCCTTCTGCCACCTCATATTCGCTGGCGGGTTGGCCGGTCGGAACGATGACATGCCACTCCTGAGCCGGTGCTTGGTCCAGGCGGACTTCCATCCGAGCGCGTCCGTTGCCGATGTCGGTGGCCAGGCCGTGCAGGTTGAGGGCCATGAGGAGTACGTCGGGTATGGGGACGGCGTACTCGGCTGCCAGCCGGGCGACGTTGGTCAATGATGGAGCACGCACGGTCACGGGGTGTCCTCCAAGCCTTCACTGAGCGAGCGGGCCACGGTGCGGTGCCAGTACCAGTCGGGGTCGTCGTAGGTGTCCTGGGTCTCCTCCCTGAGCCGGTTCTCCAGGTCTCGCAGGTGCTGGTGGGCAGCGTCGGTGGACGCTGCGGCGAGGATGGCGTCGGCGAGCTGCGGCCAGGTACATCCGGCTTCCAGCAACATGCCGACGGCGCTGACGGCTCTGGAACTGGCGCGAAAGCTACGGACGCTCAGCGAGACGCCCGGGGGTAGGACCTGCCGGACGAGTTCGGCGGGCACAGCGCCGTACAGGCTGGTCACGAGTACGGCGTGGCCGGCGGCAGCGAGGAAGCTGGTGAGTTCGGCCCGAAAGGTGTGGCTGGAGGTGTCCTGGCGGTAGAGCCAGGTGAGTTCTTCCAGGACCACGACGTCGACGTGGTGGTCCGGGTGGAGATACCGGGCGGCCTCGGCGGCCCGGACGGCTTCGTCGACGAGGTAGTCGCCTGCCACGATCAGGACCGTGCGCGGCGACGGGGCTCGACCGCTTGTGCTTTGTCTGAGGATGGTGAACGGGATGCCGTCCGGCAGCCGGGACCAGTTCGGGCCGTGGTAGCGCCGATGTTTGTCAGCCACGACGCAGGTGAGGGTGCGGCGTTCGCTGCTGCCAGCCTGGACAGCGGCCCGCATGGACGCCGCGGTCGCCGGCAGGTAGCAGCGCAGATGTGGCGACTGCTGCTCTAACAGGCCGGTCGCAAAGCCCGGCTCCTGGTGGCTGTAGGAATTGCGCCAGCCGAGGCTGGTGAGGAAGACACCGACGGGCGCCCGTGCCTCTGGGAGGCCCTGGGGGAGGTCGATGGCGGAGGCCTTGAGGTACTGAACCATCAGGGAGGCGGCTAACGGGGCGAAGGCGTCGTAGCTGGTGAACCAGCTGAGACGGCCGGCGGTCGCGGCGCCGACGGTCCACGCCCCGCACAGGTGCTCCGAGAGATGTTCGATCACCTGGGCATTGGCGCCGGCTAGGTCCCCCAACCGGTTGGAGCTGAGCTCGTCGGGGGAGGTCACGACGGCCAGACCGTCGGCAGGCAGCTCGCGCAGGGTCGCAATGAAAGCCTCCGGCGCGGACTGAGGAGCGTCGACGAACTCGGCCCTGTGGGGCGGTGGGGCAACACCCGGCGAGCTGATACGTCGACGGGCGGTGCCAGGGAGGTGGAAGGCCGGCGGCAGGATCTGCGTAAAGACGTCCCGGGTCAGACGTCCGTGGCGGAAGAACTCCTGGGGCTGGTAGGACTGGAGCCACGACGCCAACCACCCCAGCTGAGCCGTCGAGGTGACTGCTTTGAGCGGCGCCTTATGGGCTCCCGGGGTGCCAGCGATATGCGTACCGGCCAGCGGCGGCACGCCAGCACCTTTATCGGACCGGACGACGATGACCCGCGGCCCCGGACTGGTGAGGGCAGCTTGCAGAAGCGGAAGCATGATCGGAACGTCGAAGCCATTGACGATCTCGCAGTGGCCATCCAGCGGCGCGAAGAAGGCGCTGATGCGCTCGTCACTCCAGCCGGCCGCGTGGCTGGGGCCGCCCATCCGCTGCCCGTTGTGGTTGACGATCACGGTCAAGGGAAGGGAGGGGCCGAGAACCTCACCGCCGCTGATGGCGGCGATGGTCGGCGCGGTTTCCAGCTCGCCATCACCGAGCACGACGACGGTGCGGGCGTCGGGCGCAGCGAGAGCGTGGCCTTGGGCGACGGCGAGAGCGTGGCCGATTTCCCCCGACGGCCACAGGACGCCGGGCAGCCGGGGGTCCAGCTCGGTAGGTAGTCCGTTGGCTCGGCCGAAGGCGGCGACGAGGGCGGCGAGCGCGTCCTCGTCGTCGCCGCCTTCGGCGCATGATCCTTCGAGGTAGGTGCAGGCGAGCCAGGCAGCGCCGGCATGGCCGGTGCCCACGAACAGCCGGACGTCGGCCTCGGTGGCGGTGATGGCTGCCAGGAGGTTCGCCCAGATGAAGGCGATGCCCGGCGTGCAGCCCCAGTGTCCGACGGCTCGCGGCTTGAGATCCTCGGGAGAGAGGGACCGGCTGAGCATCGGGTTCGACCGCAGGTACATGAGCGCCACACTCAGGTAGTTGGCCGCCCGCTCAAATTTCTGGACCGCTGCAATAGCGGCGGGTGCAGGCTCGCCGGGCACACCTACCGCCGCTCGACTAGGCGGGCGAGAACAGGACCGTAGGCCTCGGTGGCACTATCAACAATCTTGCGTCCGAGTTCAAGGTTGGCCTGGCGCGCATCCCCGATGAGTCCACTCACCCCGATGGCCGGGTCGTTGGATGTCCAGGGCCAGGTGACGCCGCGATCAAGAATAAGATCGCGAGCACCTTTGGCCAGGCTGGGGTCAGGCGCGTACGAATCCGGCAGCCGGTCCAGGAAAACCTCGGTGGGAGCCAGCGCGAGCATGACCGACGTCTCGCTCATCCCTCCGTGGACTTCTGGCAGCAGCGACCCTGAAGGGACCTTAGCGAGCGCCGTTGGATGAGTGATGCAGGCGTTGATCCCATGGAGGTCTTTGATCTCGTAGACGAGCGCTTCCAGGATGCCGCGGTTGCCGCCGTGGCCGTTAACGACGAGGAGGTTTCGGGCAGGAAAAGAGTCTGCCAGCTCGGCGCAGATGCCGAGCAGCATGTCCGAGAAGACGCGCACCGAAAAGGAGACGGCGCCGGCTGCCCATTTGTGTTCGCGGGCCAGGCCATACGGAATGGTTGGCAGTGCCCAGGCATTGTAGGTGTCGCCCCATCGGTCGACGGCTGCAAAGGCGAATCCTTCGGCGAGAATGGTATCAGTGTAGATCGGCAGATGGGGCCCGTGCTGTTCGTACGATCCAATGGGCAGGCAGAGAACCGCGTCCGAGGTCATCTCTGTGGAAATTGCCGGCGAGGTGAGCCGGCCAACGTGCCGGGCAACGGGTTCACGGGCCGGCCAGTACGAAGACATTAGGAGCTCCTGCGCCCGAGGCGGATGAGAAACTCGTTATCTTCCTCATAGGTGTCGGAGCTGGAGTGCTGGGCGAGTACCTCGCGAATGCGCGCCTCAAAGGAGCTGAGTCTGTCCCCGAAGAGTGGAGGGGCCGCAAAAGATGTGGAGTAGAGGTAGCCCAGGATGCTGTCGGCGGTCCAGGTCCTTCTGACCGGGACCGTCACCTCTTCGACCTCGTGGAACGGCGACTCGGCTAGGATTTCGCTGTAGGGACGATTGTGGTGCGAGAACACCCCGCCACCGGCTCGCCGCCGCTCACCCAAGAACTCTTGAATGACAGCCCGCACGCCCTTCTTCCACTCACTGCTGGCTTCCCAGAAGCTGCTGTCACCGAAGATGGCGACAGCGCCGCCAGAATGGACGATGGGTTCGAGCGATGCCAGCACCCGCGATTGTTCCATCCAATGGAAGGCACGGCAGATAGTCACAAGGGAGGCTCGCCAGCCGTCGGGAGCAGCGAAGCTTTCAGCGGAGGCGCCAAAAAATCGGATTATTCTGCCTGGGGAGGCAAAGGGCTGACAGTTCTTTTCGGCCAGCTCCAGCATCTCGATATCGGGATCGGCGCCGATAATATCGACGAACGGCTTGTGGAGTGCCTGAATTACTTGGCCGGTGCCGGTCCCGAGATCCAGCAGCGTCCGATGAGGCTCACCAGCCACGGCGTCCGCCAAGACCTGCGCAACCTTGGGCGGGATGCCGGGCCGGAACTCACTATAGTAGGCTGCGAGGCCCGCAAAATTACTCATTAAGCATCCTTCATGCTACTCGACGAGACTAACGGTGAACAATTCGATGGAGAAGGTGAACCGCGGCCAGAAGATTGCTAACCGAAAGCGGTGTCGAGTATCCCAGATCAGGGGAATCTGTCGGGCGAACCCAGACCGGCACTGCGCCTGCCCTCGTAGCTCCGAGGATGTCGCACTCCCAGCTATCTCCGATGTGTACCAGATCGGAGATAGGCACGCCATGGGTCCGGGCGACATGACGGAAGGCACGGGGATCAGGCTTAGCAAAGCCGGTACGACAAGAGGGGTAGAACTCCACAACGTACGGCGCGGTAACTCGACGCAGCTCTCCCTCATCGAACTCTGCGGCACTGACATTTGACAGAGTGACGACGGGAGCGAGATGCGCGAGATCACGTAGGGCCTGATCGAGATATGGCACGGGCTCAAGTCGAGCGGCTACAATGTCGCCCAGTCCAGAAGCAGCGATGTCCAGCCGTTGGCACAAATCCTGGATGAGATCCTGCGTCACACTCGGAGCGGTGTGCAAGCATCTTCGGATGATCCTGCGGGTGAGAGGCTTCGAGAGGCGTGACTTTGAGGCGAGAAGGCCCGCTAGCCCGATGCCTCTCGTTCTCGCTATGGTGCCGCCGACATCTAGCGATATGAGCTGTGGGCGCCAAGGCTGAGAGCCGTTCAGTTTGTCACCCTCGCTATCACACGCAGCGGCCGACGAACCGGACCTAGTGTACACGTTGGGTGAGACGGCTACCACGGAACGGCGCCGCTCACCCTGTCTGGTCTGCGTGCAACCAGAGCCGCAGCTGCCCGTCCGCCGCCATGAGGATGCTCTTCTCGGGACGGGAGGTCAGCTAGTTCGGGCGCGTGCCAAAGGCGACGGACCGGGAGGTCTGCTGGGAACTGGGCGCCACCAGAGCCGCGAGCCCGATGCCGTTGCTCGCTCGCTGCGCACGGCCCGGTGTCGCTATCCGGGTATGAGTACGGCTCGATATCGTCGAGACTGATGTCCTTGTCAGCAACGTTCGGCATACTTCCGAGAACAGAATTCGCTGCGAGCGCGCCCAGCGACGCTGGCGCCGGCGCCCACGGGCGCGCTGCCGCTAGTTCTCGGCTACGGCCACATCCGCCGCCGTACACCATCGCATGGATCACCAGCCGGTCTGCGGGCCGCAGGCGTGCGCGGTCGTGACCGTCCAGCAGGCCGGGGACGTCTGCCCCGTACACCGACGCCAGCAGTGCGAGAACCTGCGGGGTGAGCCGTCGCCGTTCGGCCGGGTACGGCCAGTTCTCCAGTTCGCTTAGGTGGGGGGCGGTCATGGGGACCCTGCCGTGCGGGTCGAGGTCGAGACGGGCCGCGTGGGTGTTGATGTACTCGGCGGCCCGTAGCAGCGTCCAGCCGTGGGCGTGACGCAACGCCGCACGTGGAAGGTACTGGTACCGGCGGATGAACTCGTCGGCGATCTCCGCGCTGGTCATGCCAGCGCCCAGCATGCCGAGCCGCAGGGCGTTCTGCTCGGCTCTCGCGCCGGCGCGTCTCCGGCGCGTCATGGCCGCAGGTGGGCGCCACCGCTGCGTCCACGGCCGCTGTCGGTCACGGAGTGCCTGCTGGCGAGAGTCATCGAAGCTCCTCGTACTCGCGGGGCTTGCACTATGCGGGTCGGGGCTGGTCGAGACCGAGTACCGCCGACGCGGCCGAGTCGACCCGCTGACGGGCGGTCGCGAGATCACCGGCTCCGGCTCGTTGGGCGCGGTCGTAGGTGTCCAGGGCGTCGCAGAGCGCGGCCCATCGGTGGGGGGACGGTTCGATTGGGGGGACGAACAGGCCGAGCACCTGCGCCACCTGGTCGGCGGGTACCAGGTGGCGCATCCTGGCCAGCAGCACCACGGGGCGTAGGTTCTCGGGGACGGCATGGCGAGCGATCGTCATCGGCGCATGGCTCCTGGCTGGACTTTGAGGCAGCGAGAACCGGTGTCGTGTGGTTCTCTCACGCCGCGCCCGGGGTACGGCCGGTGCCAGTCGTCGAGCCCGCGTAGCCGGTCGATGACGCGTTGCAGGATGGCGGGGTCGCTGTCAAAGGTGACAGGGGTAATGGGGGCCGGTCCGGGCGCAGGTGATCGGGTCGGCAGGGAGCCCGCGTTGTCGGTGTGGATGTCCGGATGGGTCGTGGCCGGAAGCTGAGCCCATACGACCTTCCCGCCGGCTCGGGGCAGATACCAGGGAGCAATGGTTGAGACCTGTGGATCGGTTGGGGAGGGCGTACCTTCCCGGTGATCGAGGTTTGGGTCTCAGTCAGGCCGACGTTGGCGCGTCGGTCGGGAAGGCACGCCCGTGCTCACGGTAGTCCCCGAGGAGAACACGCCCGCTGATGGTTCGGCGGGTAGCCCGTCGCTGATCGATGAGATCGTCCGGGAGGGTGCCCGGCGGATGCTCGCGGCCGCGTTGGAGGCCGAGGTCGACGCCTACATCGCCGAGCTCGCTGAC
>NZ_KB891289.1 GCF_000373365.1 Parafrankia discariae | reverse complement strand
CATGGAGAAGATCCGGGTGTTCGTTCTCGATGACCACGAGATCGTGCGTAATGGTCTGCGTCAGACGCTCGCCCGGCATGACGATATCGAGGTCGTCGGTGAGGCCGGGCTGGCCGCGGAGGCGTTGCGGCGGATTCCCGCGTTGCATCCGCATGTGGCGGTGCTGGACGGGCGGCTGCCTGATGGCAGCGGCATCGACGTGTGTCGGGAGGTGCGTTCGGCGTTGCCGGACGTGGCGTGCCTGATTCTGACGTCCTATGACGATGACGAGGCGTTGTTCTCGGCGATCATGGCGGGGGCGGCGGGGTACGTGTTGAAGGAGATCCGGGGCAACGATCTGGTGGGGGCGATCCGGACGGTGGCGTCGGGGCAGTCGTTGCTGGCGCCGTCGGTGACGCGGCGGGTGTTGGAGCGGTTGCGGGACGGGCCGAACGAGGACCCGGCGATGGCGACGCTGAACCAGCGGGAGCGTGAGATCCTGCAGTTGATCGCGGACGGGTTGACGAACCGGCAGATCGGCACGCGGCTGGGGTTGTCGGAGAAGACGGTGAAGAACTACGTGTCGAGCATTCTGGAGAAGCTCGGCCTGGCGAGCCGCACGCAGGCCGCCGTCTACCTGATGAAGCAGAGCGGGGAGTAGCCCGGGCGGATGCGGGGGGCGGCCGCCGGCCGCCCCCCGCGCACGCGTCCGGCGTCCGGGTCCGGCGGCTGGTGGCTGGTGGCTGGGTGACCGCGGTGGCAGGTGGCGACGGTCCGAAGGTCCCGTCGGCACGGGGCAGGAGGTCGGGCGGACCGGCGTCCCGATCGTCCCCTGACGGCCCGGCCCGAATGGGGGATCGTTTCCCGTGGAGGGAGTCGGACCACGACGGACGATCCCGGAGCCCGGATTACTCGGCCGGTAACGGTGCACCAGATGTCGGTGGTCGTGGCGGATATCGTCCCGAACAACACGTCTGGAGACGTCGGATGCTGGTTCGGAAGAATTCGATGCGGGACAGTTATGATCTCCGTTCCGATTTTTCTGGGGAGCTGGAGTCTGGGGAGCTGGAGAACGAGGCGTTGGAGCGGCACCCGGCCCCGGAGCTTCATCTTGACAATCGGGAGACAGTGGAGACGCATACCGCGATCCTCTTTCTCACCGCGGACCGCGTCTACAAGCTGCGCAAGCCGGTCGATCTCGGCTTCGTGGACCTCCGGACCCGGCCGGCGCGGCTCGCGTCCTGCGAGAACGAGGTGCGCCTCAACCGGCGGCTGGCCCCGGACGTTTATCTCGGCGTCGCCGATATTCGGGACGAGGCCGGTCACCCGCGTGACCACATGGTCGTGATGCGCCGGCTGCCCGCCGACCGCCGACTTTCGGAACTGGTGCGCGGCGGTGCCGACCTGACCGGCGAGCTGCGCGCGATCGCCCGCACGATGGCGGCGTTCCACGAGCGGTGCGAGACGTCGCCGGAGATCGCCCGAACGGGTGGCCTCGCCAACCTGGAGGCGCTGTGGCTGGAGGCGATGGACGCCGTGGCGCCGTTCCGCGGCTCGATCCTGGACGCCGGCACCGTCGACGAGATCGGTCGGCTGGCGCTGCGGTACCTGGCCGGGCGGGGCCCGCTGCTCGCGCAGCGGCAGCGCGCCGGGCGGATCCGCGACGGCCACGGCGACCTGCTCGCCGACGACATCTACTGCCTGGGCGACGGCCCGCGGGTGCTCGACTGCATCAACTTCGACCGCCGGCTGCGGGTCGGTGACGTCCTCGCCGACGTTGCCTTCCTCGCCATGGACCTGGAGCGGCTCGGCGCCCCGGCGGCGGCCCGGACCTTCCTCGACGCCTACCGCGAGTTCTCCGGCGAGACCCATCCGGCGTCCCTGGAGCACCTCTACATCGCCTACCGGGCGTTCGTCCGGGTGCGCATCGCGTGCATCCGCGACCACCAGGGCGATCCGGAGGCCGCCGAGGAGGCCCGCCGGCTCGCCGACATCGCGCTGGCGCACCTGCGCCGGGGCCGGGTGCGGCTCGTGCTCGTCGGCGGGCTGCCCGGCACGGGCAAGTCGACGCTGGCCAGCGGCCTGGTCGCCGCGCGGGACGAATGGGTTCTGCTGCGCTCGGACGTCGTGCGCAAGGAGCTCGCCGGCCTCGCCCCGGACGTCGCCGTCGAGGTCGAACCCGGCGAGGGGATCTACAGCGCCGAGTCGACCGAGCACGGCTACGCCGAGCTGATCACGAGGGCCCGGCAGGCGCTGGAAAACGGCCAGAGCGTCGTCCTCGACGCCTCATGGTCGTCCGCGCGGTTCCGGGAGCTCGCGGCCGAGGCGGCGAAGGCGACCGGCGCCGACCTGGCGCAGGTGCGCTGCGTGGCCCCGGCGCGGACCGCCGTCGCCCGCATCGACTCACGGCGGGCGGTGCGGGCGTGCGGGACCGGCGGGGACGCCTCGGACGCGACCGCGGCCGTGTACGCGTCGATGGCCGATCGCACCGACCCCTGGCCGGCCGCGATCGACGTCGACACCACGGTGTCCGTCGCGGAGACGGTCGCCGCCGCGAGCCGAATCGTCGGCTGACGTTCTTACGGCTGACGTTCCCACGGAGCCCGGTGCGGGCCCCGGTCAGACGCCCGCTCGTCGAACACCCGCCGCGGGAGAGACGAGCGGGCGCAGCGAAGGAGAAAAGTGCCATGGCTGGAATCGTGGTCGGAGTGGACGGGTCGCCCGACGCCGAGGAGGCGCTGCGGTGGGCGATGGCGCAGGCGCGCCGGCAGGACTGCCCGCTCACCGTCCTGCTCGCCTGGGATCCGAAGCACTGCCCGCCTGCCGTGTCCTCGGTGACCGCGACGGCGGACGCGGAGAAGGCGGGCGCCGGGACGGCGGGCGAACACGAGACCCAGGCCGCGGCCTACCACGTGCTGCAGACCGCGATCGGCCGCGCCGCCAAGCTCTCCCGGCCCACCGCGATGGTCGAGAGGGTGGAGCATCGGGACGCGGCCGAGGCGCTGCTCGACGCCTCCGCCGATGCGGAGATGCTGGTCCTGGGCCTGCACGGGGCCAACCGCAAGCACCGCCTGTTCGCCGGGTCGGTCACCGAGGTCTGCCTGCACCGGGCGAGCTCGGCGGTGGTCGTCGTGCGCCCCGGTCACCTCCGGCCCACCGGCCCGGTGGTCGTCGGCGTCGACGGTTCCGCGGCCTCGGTCGCGGCGCTGCGGGTGGCGGCGGCGCAGGCCCGGTCGGGTGAGACCAGCCTGCGTGTCGTGCACTCCTGGTTCCCGGCGGCCCCGCTGTACCCGGGGGTGTACATGGGGCTGGACGTCCCGACCCTGGAGAAGGCGGCGCGGGCGCTGCTGGACGACTGCGTCGCGCAGGTACAGGAGGAGAACACCGACCTGCGGATCGAGCGGGTGCTGGTCGAGGACGCGGCGGTGCCCGGCCTGCTCCGGGTGTCCGCCGACGCGAGCCTGCTCGTCGTCGGCGCCCGCGGGCACGGCGGGTTCGCCGGGCTGCTCCTCGGCTCGGTCAGCCACCAGTGCGTCCACCACGCCGACTGCCCGGTCGCCGTCGTCCGGGCGACCGGCTAGCGACTCGCCGTCTGCCTCCTGCCCCCGGCAGTGGGCGTGACGTGTCCCTCGAACTCGGCGTTCTCCTCGAGGGGGACACCGAGGTCGAGGTCGGCGAGCAGCTCACCCCACGCCGCGAAGTCCCCGACGGCCAGACCGTCACGGGTGACGCGGAGCACGCGAGCGCGCCGCCCGCCGTCCATCGAAATGATCGTCTCCTCGACCCGGTAACCGTTGCTGGTGCTCCATCGCATGCAGCCAGGGTGCCCCGCCGCGCGCGGGCGTTCACCGGCGCGCGGTCACCCGCTGGCATGACCTTCGGCGAGCCCCCGTGCGACTGTCCGCCCCGCCCGTCCCGGCCAGGTCCACTCCTGGATCTCGGGCAGATCCTCGAAGTGCTCGGTGACGTGGGCGTGGTGGCGGGTCAGCTGGTCCTGGCAGTGGCTGACCAGGCGGTCCGTTCCGGGACGGGTGGTCCGGGCGAACTCCACGGCGAGCTGGGCCAGGTGGTACCGGCTCAGGCCGTTGCGGACGACCATGTCGAACGGGGTCGTGGTCGTGCCCTGCTCGGTGAACCCGCGGACGTGGAACCGCTGCGGGTTCGCCCGGCCGTGCAGCAGTTGGTGGACGGCCCGGCTGTAGCCGTGGAAGCCGACGACGACGTCCGTCGAGTCGGTGAACAGCGCGCGGAACATCGGGGTGGAGAACCCGTGCGGGTGCAGGTCCGAGCGCAGCAGGGCCATCAGGTCGATGATGTTGACGACCCGGACGGCCAGGCTGGGCACGTACCGGCGGAGCAGGTCCGCGGCCGCGAGGATCTCCAGCGTCGGCACGTCGCCGATCCCGGCGAGGACCACGTCCGGCTCACGGTCGAGGTCGGTCTCGGTGCCCGCCCAGTCCCAGACCGACCCGCCGCGGGCGGCGTGCTCGGCGGCCTCGTCGGCGGTCAGGTACTGCAGGTGCGGCTGCTTGTCGGCGACGAGCAGGTTGACGTGGTCGCGACTCCGTAGGCAGTGGTCGGCGACCGAGAGCAGGCTGTTCGCGTCCGGCGGCAGCCAGATCCGGGCGACCCCGGGGGAGAGCGGCACGACCGTGTCGATCAGCCCCGGCCCCTGGTGCGAGAAACCGTTGTGGTCGTTGCGCCAGCAGGTGCTGGTCAGCAGGACGTTCAGGCTCGGGACGGGCGCCCGCCACGCCAGCCGGCTCGCCTCCTGCAGCCACTTGGTGTGCTGGATGACCATCGACGCCGACACCATCGCGAACGCCTCGTAGGTGGCGAACAGGCCGTGCCGGCCGGTCAGGGTGTAGCCCTCCAGCCAGCCCTCGCACAGGTGCTCGGAGAGGACCTCCATCGCCCGGCCGGTCGGGCTGACCCGGTCGTCGCGCGGGTCGATCGGCGCGACCAGGCAGCGGTCGGTGACGTCCAGGATCGCGCCGAGCCGGTTGCTGGCCAGCTCGTCCGGGCTGAACACCCGGAAGGTGGTCGGATTGTCCCGGTAGACATCGGCCAGCAGCTCGCCGAGCGGCCGGGTCGTCTCGTGGACGAGGGTGCCGCGTCGCGCCGGGTCGATGTCGAGCGCGTACGCCCGCCAGTCCCGCAGCCGCAGCGGCTCGGTGCGCAGGCCGCCGTTGGCGTAGCTGGTGGCGCCCAGCCGGGCCGGGCCGTCCGGGGCGAGCGCCGCCAGTTCGGGGACCAGCCGGCCGTCGGCGTCGAACAGCCGCTCGGGCTGGTACGACCGCAGCCAGGTCTCCAGCTGGGCGAGATGCTCCGGGTTGTCCCGCACCCCCGCCAGCGGCACCTGGTGCGCGCGGAATGTCCCCTCGACGAGGACGCCGTCCACCTCGTGCGGGCCGGTCCAGCCCTTCGGGGTACGCAGTACGATCATCGGCCAGATCGGCGCCTCGGTGACGGTCGCGCCCGGCCGCCGGGCCGTCCGCTGAATGTCGCGGATGCGGGCGTGCGCGGTGGTCAGCGCGGCGTCGAAGGCCCGGTGCACCGCCCGGACGTCGTCCCCCTCCACCCACAGGACGTCGTAGCCGTGGCCGGCGAACAGATGGTTCACCCGCTCCCGGGAGAGCCGGCCGAGCACCGTCGGGTTGGCGATCTTGTACTCGTTGAGGTTGAGGATCGGCAGCACCGCCCCGTCGCGGGCCGGGTTGAGGAAGTCGACGCCCTTCCAGCTGCCCTCCAGCGGGCCGGTCTCGGCCTCGCCGTCGCCGACGACCGCGGCGACCAACAGATCGGGGTGGTCGAACACGGCACCGAACGCATGGACGAGCGCGTAACCGAGCTCACCGCCCTCGTGGATCGACCCCGGCGTCGGGACACTGACATGGCTGGGGATACCGCCGGGGGTCGAGAACTGCCGCACGAGCCGCGTCAGCCCGGCGACGTCCCGCGACACGCTCGGGTAGATCTCCGAGTACGTGCCCTCCAGGTAGGTGTTGGCCACGAGCGCCGGCCCGCCGTGCCCGGGGCCGGCCACGTAGAGCACGTCCTGACCGGTCCGGCGGACCAGTCGGTTCAGATGCGCGTAGACCAGGTTCAGCGCCGGGGACGTTCCCCAGTGCCCCAGCAGCCGCGGCTTGATGTCGTCGCGGCGCAGCGGCCGGCGCAGCAGAGGGTTGTCCATCAGGTAGATCTGGGCCGCGGTCAGGTAGTTCGCCGCGTTCCAGTAGGCGATGAGCCCGTCCAGCCCGGCTTCGTCAAGGCCGTGCTCCTGGTCGGGTATGGCCGGGGCGGTCACGCGCGCTCCTCTCCTGTGCGGTGCCAGCGGTCCCGCGCCGGGTCCCACTGCCAGCCGGGGACGCTCTCCAGCGCGTCGCGTCGCGCGCCGGAGATCTCACCTTCCAGATGGGCGATGCGTTCGCCGGCCACCCAGGTGGCCAGCGGGAAGCCGTCCGGGGCGGTGTAACCGTCGGGGATGAGGGTGTCGCCCTGCGCGTGGGCGTAGGCGCGCAACGCGGCCAGCCCCTGGTCGAAACGATCGTCGTCGGCCCGCTCCTGCGCGGCGGAACGCCGTTCGACCCCCCGCTCGAGCCGTCGGGCCCGCCGTCTCGCGTCGGCGGCTATGTCCTGATGATCGGTCACGGTGCTGATCGCCTTCTCACTCGACCCGTCCTGATCGCGTTCTCGCTCGACCCGCCGTGGATGGCGGTGCCGCCGACGCGCGGCTTCCCCCGGCCTGTCCCGGGCCCTCCGGCCAGCCACCGCCGCACGTTGCCACCCGGCAACTGTCCCGCCACGGGGCCACGCGGTAACCCGCACTTCGACCCGGTGGAGGTGGGTCGAACGTCCCGTCGGATGGCGGGGCGATCGGTACGCTCCGCCGATGTCCAGCGTCCCGCCCGGCCCCGGACGGCCGTCCCGCCCGCGGTTGCTTGCCCGGCCGAGCTGGCCACAGGCGCGCCACGCAGCGGGGATCCTGCGCGGTGAGACGGTCGGCGGGCTGCTGTTGCTGGTGGGAGCCGCGGTGGCGTTGGTCTGGGCGAACTCGCCGTGGCGGGCCGGCTACAGCTCCCTGGTCGGTACGGAGTTCGGCCCGGCGTCGCTGCACCTGCACCTGGACGTCGCGCACTGGGCCTCCGACGGCCTGCTCGCGATCTTCTTCTTCGTGGTGGGGCTCGAGCTCAAACGCGAGCTCGTCCTCGGGGACCTGCGGGCTCCCGGTCGCGCCGTCCTCCCGGTCGTCGCCGCCGTCGGCGGGATGCTGATGCCCGCGCTGATCTACACCCTGGTCAACGGCCTGGCCGCTGACGGCGCACCCGGCGGCTGGGCGGTGCCGACGGCCACCGACATCGCGTTCGCGGTCGCCGTGTTGGCGATCATCAGCACCCATCTGCCGGCGGGGCTGCGGTCGTTCCTGCTGACGCTCGCGGTGGTCGACGACCTGCTCGCGATCGCGATCATTGCGGTGTTCTTCACCGACCGGGTCAGCCCGGCTCCGCTGGCGGCCGCCCTGGTGACCGTCGCGCTGTTCGCGTTGCTGGTCAACCGCGGGGTCACCCGGCCGTGGCTTCTGGTGCCTCTTGCCGTCGTCGCCTGGGGGCTGATGCACGCCTCCGGGGTGCACGCGACCGTCGCCGGTGTCCTGCTGGGGTTCGCCGTGCCCGCCCGCCCCCGCGCCGGGGAGCAGACCGGGATGTCCGAACGATTCGAACACGCATGGCGACCCGTCTCGGCCGGGGTGGCCGTCCCGGTCTTCGCCCTGACTGCCGCCGGAGTCTCCCTCGCCGACGGCGGGTTCGGCGCCGCGCTGACCGACCCCGCGGGCCTGGGTGTGGCCCTGGGCCTGCTTGTCGGCAAGCCGCTCGGGGTGATGGGCTCCACCGTGCTGCTCGCCCGCTTCACCCGGGCCGAGCTCGACCCCGGCCTGTCCTGGTGGGACGTGCTCGGCGTCGCCCTGCTCGCCGGGGTGGGGTTCACGGTCTCCCTGCTCATCGGGGAGCTGGCCTTCGGCGCCGGCACCGAGCGCGACGACCACGTCAAGGCGGCGGTCCTCCTCGGCTCGCTGGCCTCGGCCCTGGTAGCCGCGACCGTGTTGCGGACCCGTAACCGGGTGTACCGGCGGATCGAGGAACAGGAGGCCCTGGACAGCGACGGCAACTCATGGGGGAATCCGGACGGCGGTCGCGGGGATGGCCGGGGATGACCGGGGGAGGCGCGGTGGCCGGGACGGACGTTCCGAGCGTGAAGGATGTCGCGGCGCACGCCGGGGTCTCGCTGGGCACCGTGTCGAACGTGCTCAACCGGCCGGAACTCGTCGCCCGGGCCACCCGGGAACGGGTGCTCGCCTCGATCGCCACGCTGGGCTTCGTCCGCAACGAGTCGGCGCGCCAGCTGCGGGCCGGTGGGAGCCGGTCGCGGGCGAGCGGGAGCCGGCTGCTCGCCTACGTGGTGCCCGACACCACGAATCCCGTCTTCGCTGACGTCGGGGCCGGAGTGCAGGAGGTCGCGGACCGTGCCGAGCTGGCGGTGTTCCTGTGTAACAGCGCCGAGGAGTCCAGCCGGCAGGCGACCTACCTGAGCCTGCTCGAACAGCAGCGAGTGGAAGGAGTCCTCCTCACGCCGGTAGGCGAGGTCGACGAGCCCCTGGCGTCGCTGGCGCGCCGGGGGACACCGGTCGTTCTCGTCGACCGGGCCGGCGGGCCGGGGATCTGCTCGGTGACGGTCGACGACGTGGCCGGCGGTGAGCTCGCCGTGTCCCATCTACTCGACCGCGGTCACACCCGGATCGCCTTCGTCGGCGGCCCGGGTCAGTGGCGGGTCGCCGACCGCCTCGCCGGCGCGCGCCGCGGGCTCCTGCATGCCGGTGCCGACCCGGACAGCCTGCTGCGGGTCGATACCCGTGGGGCCGACGTCGCCGCCGGCCGCCGTGCCGGGGAACAACTGGTCGAGCTGCCCGGCTGCGGACGTCCCACGGCCGTGCTCTGCGCCAACGACATGGTCGCCCTGGGCCTGCTGCAGCAGGTGACACGGCTCGGCCTGCGCGTCCCCGAAGATCTCGCCGTGGCCGGGTATGAGGACATCGAGCTTGCCGCCATGGCAGCCGTCCCGCTGACCTCCGTAGCGCGACCACGCCATCTGCTGGGACGCACCGCCGCCGAGCTGTTGTTGGCGGAGACGCGCGACCGCGCGGGACACGAGCACAGCCAGGTCACGCTGGCACCCGAGCTGGTGGTCCGGGCGTCCACCGAACAGCGGCCAGCCGACATCGTCGCCTGAGCGCTGTGGAGGTCCCCGTGGCCGCGCGGCCCAGGCGCCCAGGCCCAGCGCCCCGACCGCGGTTGGGCGGGGCGCTCTCGCGTCCTCATACGGCGATGTTGGCGTGCCGCCATGTGGACGCACGGCCCCGGGATCCGCCGCGGCATTCGGCGCATGCACAGTGCGCGGGGCGGCACGGTCCGCGTTGGCTCACTCTCGACCTCATTCACGGAGGCGACTCGCCCCTGTGAGCTGCAGATCGGCGAGACTCGCACGGTGGCAGACGATGTGATGAAGACACCTGACCAGCTCTTTGACCTCACCGGACGGGTCGCTGTGGTGACCGGCGGCAGTCGGGGGATCGGCCGAGCCGTGGCCGGAGGGTTTGCCGCGGCCGGCGCCGACGTCGTCATCGCCAGTCGCAAGATCGAGGCCTGCCGGGCCGCCGCCGCCGAGATCGAGGCCCAGACCGGCCGGCGGGCGCTTCCCGTCGCGTGCCACGTGGGTCGGTGGGACGACTGCGACCGCCTCGCCGACGCGGTCTACGACGAGTTCGGCCGTTGCGACGTTCTGGTGAACAACGCTGGCATGTCCCCTGTCTACGACACCCTCACCTCGGTGACGCAGGAGCTCTACGACAAGGTCCACGCGGTGAACGCGGGTGGCCCGTTCCGGCTGAGCACCCTGGTGGGATCGCGGATGGCTGCCGGTGACGGCGGGTCGATCATCAACGTGACGACGGCGGGTTCGTTGCGCCCCAACGCCAGTGACCTCCCCTACGCCATGGCGAAGGCGGCCCTCAACGCCCTGACCTTGGGGCTGGCCGGTGCCTGGTCGCCCAAGGTACGCGCGAACCTGGTGCTTCCCGGCGCGTTCGACACCGACATAACCAAGGCCTGGGGTCCTGATGCGAAGCGCATGGCCGGTGAAATGAATCCGATGAAGCGGATCGGTGCGCCCGGGGACATGGTCGGGGTCTGTGTCTTCCTGGCAAGCGCCGCAGCCAGCTATGTGAACGGTGCGCAGATCCTCGTCGATGGCGGTCTATTCCGGACTCTCTGACCTCTCGTTCCGGCCCGGTAGTCACCGGGCCGGAACGCTGGAACGAGAACTAGGGCCCCTCTTTTGCATCGGCCTTGACGGCGTTCGTGGCGACATAATTACCTGAGCCAGAGTCTCGTGGCGGCCCTTGCGGAACCGCCTTTTTCTGGGAGCTGTAAACAGGTCGGAAAGTAGTTCTCCTCGGGTGTGGCGTGGGGCCTGTGGTCTGTGTTGGTAGCGGAATCGTGACGTCTGCTATGTCTGAGATGTGTGCCTCGCATCTCATTCTCGTGCCCACTCGTGGGAATCTGGCTGTTGTGCGACAGGAAAAATAGAGCAATGCATGCAAGAATTCTTTCGATTCTGTCCGCCGGTGGATCGAAAGAATCTGAGTGGCCTTGGAAATCGCTCACTATTCTCGAATTAATGTGCGGTGTCGCACCTCCGGGGTCGGAGGCATCTCGACAGTAGCACGAGTACCGGAACGGTCAAGGCTCGAAGAAATTCGCCATGACCACTGTTACGACCACGCAGAATTGCAGTGATGATAGGGAGGATTATGTGAACCGGGCGTAGTCTCTCGCGCTCGCCGCTTGTCGTGTCCGACTGTCAGTCATACTGTCGAACACACGTTCGATTTCGATCGATTGACGGAGAGGCGGTGACACCATGACCTCTACTGCCCCCTCGAGGTGCAGCCCATCGCCTCACGAGCCACGTACCGCCATTCCTGCGCCCGACGCCCACATCGGAACCCCTGCCCCCGCCACCGGGTCAGATGGCCGGCCCGCATCCGCCAAAAAGCCCACCACCGCGATCGGGCGATCGGCCGCACACCCAGCGACCCCGGGAACGGTCTCGGAGGCGACCAGCGGCGACAGCCTCACCCACGAGACACTCGACGCGACAGTGGACGGCCTGCTCAAGGAGATCTCCCGCGCCGTCCACACGATCGCAGCCGGCCAGGCGAACCTGCTGATCCTGCTGGCGCGGTTCGCAGCCCTGCGGCTCCCGCCCGGCGCCACACACTTGCTGCTCTCCGACGGGTTCGTGCCCGAAGAAGTAGCCGCCGTACTGGCGGTCTCACCCCAGGCAGCCACTGCCCAGATGGCTTTCGCCTGCACGGTCACCCGACGCCTTCCCCGCGCGGTCGACGCACTCAGAGCGGGAGTGTTGGACCTCCAACGGTTGTATGCACTGGAGAAGGCGGTTCACCCACTGGATGATCTCGCTGCGGCCGAGGTCGAAACGCGTGTGCTCGCCGCAGGAGCGAGATCGAACCGGCGTGCCTTCACCGATGCCTGCCGGCGCGCCGTAGCCAAGACCGACCCCGAGGGGGCGGCGGACCGAGCGCAGACCCGGAGAAAGGACCGACGGGTGTGGGTCGGTCCTGACGAGGACGGGACGAGCACGCTCACCGCACTCCTTCCCGCGGAGGACGCCGAGGCCTGCTACCGGCGGATCGATCAGGCTGCCCGCTCCGTCAGTGACAACAGGATCGAAGGTGACGACCGGACTCGTGACCAGATTCGCGCCGACGTTCTGGTTGACCTGCTAACCGGTCGAAGCAGCCACGCCGCGCCGACACCATGCGAGATTCAGGTCGTCGTACCTGTCGCGACCCTGATGGGTCTGTCCGACGACCCGGCGGAACTACCCGGATACGGCCCGATCCCCGCCCGCATCGCCCAGGAGATGGCCAACCGGCCTGGCTCAACCTGGCGGCGGATCCTCACCGATCCGAAAGGACATCTCGTCGAGATCGCCGACCGGCGTCTCCCCAACCCGGCGCAGGTCCGCCACGTTCGCGCCCGCAACCGGACCTGTGTGTTCACCGGCTGCACCCGGCCATCGCAGCGCACGGACACCGATCACACCACACCCGTCAGCGAGGGCGGGCAGACACTGATCGGAAACCTCGGCCCGCTCTGCCGCCGTCACCACCGAATGAAACATCGTGGCCACTGGAAGGTCACCCAGCCAGAAGGGGGGGCGAGCTCAACCCGTCAGTGCATCAACCGCTCTGCGAGAGTAGCAGGTGATTGAGTCTTTCGGCGGGTGTATCCCAGTCCAGGGTCTGACGCGGGCGGCGATTCAACAGGTCGGCGACACGGTCGAGTTCCGCCTGTGTGTGATCCGACAGGTCGGTGCCCTTAGGGAAATACTGGCGGAGCAGCCCGTTGGTATTCTCGTTGCTCCCACGCTGCCATGGTGAATGCGGGTCGCAGAAGTAGACAGGGATACCGGTCGTGACGGTGAATCGGGCGTGCTCGGC
>NZ_KB891288.1 GCF_000373365.1 Parafrankia discariae | reverse complement strand
TAGGGCGCCTCGTTCACCCGACTCGGTCAGGCTGTCGTACTCGTTCAGGATTCTCTTCTTGTAGGCCGCGGTGAAGGTCCGGCGCTTCGGCCGGTCCGACCGTGGTCGGCCTCGGGAGGGGCTCACCCCGCCATCCTCCTGCTTCGAGGAGGCCATGTCTGCCATGGTCAACGTCACTGGTCTTGAAGATCCCGTCTCGCCCTGCGCTACAGAGGTCTCAAAGATCCATCTGTCTCACGGGAGTCTGACAGACAGGGATCACGCCCTGCGGCCAACGTACACCTAGCAACGTCTCACCCAGGACTGCCCCAGAGGGGGCTGGGGTGAGCCCGACCAGGGGCGCAGCGCTGGGCTTGCATCCAACATGTTTCCTCGGATCGCCCCGCACACCGACCTGCGCCTTTCAACGCATCCGGCGTTCCACAACGCGCGTTGTGCGGTCCGGACACGACACGTCGAGTCAGGCGCAGATCTCTGATCGTCCGACAGCGTGCCCATCTACGCGAACCCTTGACGGCCTCGTTCACTCCAGACCTGGCTTGGATGCTGGGCCGGGAGGAAGCTGGAGAGCGCCTTGTCAGGGCAAAGCTCGCCAGCTCCCTCCCGCCCTAACAGGGCGTTCGATCCTGCGGGGTCTGTCTGGTTCGGGTTCAGGTTCCTCGCCAGGTTGGGGTTGATTCGCCGGTGGCGCGGCGGCCCATGAGGTCGATCATCGCAAGATCAATCATGGCTTCGGAGCGGGTGGGGTGGGCTTCGTAGTCGCGGGCGAGACGGCGGTAGGCCATCAGCCAGCCGAAGGTTCGTTCCACGATCCACCTGTGGGGAAGAGGAATGAACCCTTTGGTGGCGGGGTCACAGCGGACGGTTTCGACGTCGATACCCCGCTCGGCGGCGTGTTCGATGACGGTGGTGCGGTAGGCGCTGTCGGCCCAGGCTTTACGGATTCTGGGATGGGTGGCGGCGAGAGTGGTCAGCAGGTGGAGGCCGGCGCGGCTGTCGGAGGTGCTGGCGGTGGTGACCAGGACGGTGAGCAGTAGCCCGAGGGTGTCGACGATGATGGTCCGTTTCCGTCCGACGATCTTCTTGCCGGGGTCGATGCCCTGGGTGGCAGCGGGAACGGTGGGGGCGGTCTTGACGCTCTGGGAGTCGATCATGCAGGCGGTGGGTTCGGGGTCGTGGCCTGCGCTGGTGCGGACGCGGCGTCGTGTCAGGTCGATGAGTTGGTCGAGGACGCCGTCGTTGTGCCAGTGGGCGAAGTAGCCGTAGACGGTTTCCCAGGGCGGGTAGTCGTGGGGAAGATAGCGCCAGGGGATACCGGTGCGGTCGACGTACAGGATCGCGTTGAGGACGCTGCGCAGATCGTGTGTTGGGGGGCGTCCGATGGTCAGGCCTTTGCGGTGGCGTTCGTTGCGCCAGGCGGTCAGCACGGGTTCGACCAGTTTTTATCGGGCGTCGGACAGGTCGCTGGGGTAGCCGTCGCTGTTAGGTCATGGTTGCGGCCTACCGCAGACCGGCCGCGGCTACCCGGAGTTCTCTGCGTCACGGGTAGATGTCGCAGGCCGCCCGGTAGCGGGATGAGACAGGATCGTTCGGCGCCAACACCGCACCACCATGAGCCTCATATCTGCCGGAACAGCTCGGGCCGGGCGCGGATCTCGGTGAAAGAGTGCTGCGTATGATTGTCGGGCGGGAGACGAACCGGCCGAAAACCCTCGGCAAGGAATCGAACGCCCTGCAAGAGGGTGTCTCACCCGAGCCTGATAGGGAGGGGCCCTGCCCACAACCCGAAGGCCAGCATCGACAGCCGCGTGAGGCACAGTAACCACTATTCGGTCACGCCGTAAAGAATCAGGGAAAACTACGTGTAACAGGGCCGAAAAGCGTCCATATAAGACTCGCTCTTGATGTGGCCGTCCCGTGCGCTTCGTGGGTTTGATTCTCTTAAAGAGTCAAATATGGACTTGAATCAGTCGCCTCTGATTCTAGCGGCTGAACACTACGGCGGCGCCATGAGGGGCACACTATGGTGAGGCAGTTTAGCTTTGAACCTGATTGTGTCGGAGGTACCGAATGGGTGCCGACAATGGAACGCCAGCCCGAATTTCGCCACGACTCACGCGGTTCGGGCTCGTCCACGTCAGCGCCCGCACGCGGGTGAGCCGGCTGTCTGGGCCGGGCGGCAGTGTCATCCTGAAGGAGCCGGTAGGGCCGGGGGCACAGCGGCGACTGCGGCACGAGTTGGCGATCCTCGGCCGCCTGTCCGGCGTCGAGGGCGTCGTGCAGTTGGCACCGGAGGCGCGCTATCCGGGGTCGATCCCGTTGAAGGACGTCGGCGGTGTCTCGCTGGCGGACTGCCCGACGCCGCTGGATGCCGCGGAGCTGACCCGGCTCGCGTTACGCCTGGCCCGCGTGGTGGACGGTATGCACCGCGGCGGCGTGGTGCACCGGGATATCAGCCCGGCCAACATCGTGGTCGCGGGGTCGGAGCGAGAGCCGTATCTGATCGACTTCGCGTTGGCGACGACGTTCGCGGAGATCCGCCCGGAGTTCACCCACCACCGGGAGATCGTCGGGACGCTGCCGTACCTGGCGCCGGAGCAGACCGGCCGTACCGGCCGCCCGGTCGACCAGCGCGCCGACCTGTACGCGCTCGGCGCCACCTTGTACGAGTCGGCCACCGGCGCGCCGCCCTTCGGCAGCGGGGACCCGCTACGCCTCACCCGCGACCACCTGGCCCGGATACCGGTGGCCCCGGCCCAGGTCAACCCCGCCGTGTCACCGATGCTGTCCGCCATCATCATGCACTTGCTGGCGAAGGAGCCCGACGATCGGTACCAGACGGCGGCCGGGCTCGTCCACGACCTGACGCGGCTGCGGGACGGTGCGCTGGAGCCGTTCCAGGTCGGTACCCGAGATTTCCCCCCGCGGCTGCTGGCGCCGTCGCGGCTGTTCGGCCGGGACGAGGAGATCGCCGAGCTGCACTCCACGTTCACGCTCGCGCAGTCCGGGCGGCGCCGCGGTCTGCTGGTCACCGGGGCGCCCGGAGTGGGCAAGACCTCGCTCATCGAGGAGCTGCGCCCGATCGTGACCGGGAGCGAGGGCTGGTTCGTCTCCGGCAAGTTCGACCAGTACCGTCGCGGCTTCGAGTTCGACGGCGTGTACCGGGCGTTCCGCGCGCTCGGGCGGCTCCTGCTGGCCGAGCCGGAGGACCAACTGGTTGACGTACGCGAGCGGATCCTGCGGGTCGTCGGCCCCAACGCGGGCCTGACGGCCGCGCTGCTACCCGAGTTCGCCGCGCTGCTCAAGGTTCCCCCAGAGATCGGCGACCCGCAGACAGTGCAGGCCCGGGGGCAGCGGAACGCGGTGGAAATTCTGCGAGTGATCGCGTCCCATAAACGGCCGGTGGTGTTCGTCGTCGACGACCTGCAGTGGGCCCCCCGTACTCCGCTGAGGGTGATCGACGAGATGTTCAGCAGCGACGAGCCGGTGGAGGGCCTGCTGGTAGTCGGCGTGTACCGGGAAGGCGAGGTGGACGCGACCCATCCGCTCGCTCCGATGCTGGCCCGGTGGCGGCGCCAGGGCGCGCTGGACTTCCTGCGGCTGGACAACCTGCCCACAGCGGGCCTCGCCGGCATGGTCGGCGACATGCTGCGCCTGGATCCGCCCCGGGCCGCCGAGCTGGCCGGCCTCATCGCGCCGCGTACGAGGGGCAATGCGTACGACACTGTGGAACTGCTCAACGCGCTGCGGATCGACGGCGTGCTGACCCTGGCCGAGGACGGGTGGTCGTGGGACGAGGCGGCACTGCGCCAGCTCGGCCGTGCCGATGTCGCAGACCTTCTCGCCGAGCGTGCCGGCGCGATGCCGGCGCCGACCCGAGCGGTGCTGGATGCGATGGCGTGCCTGGCTGGGCAGGTCGAGATCGATCTGTTGGGGAAGGCGACCGGCCTGTCCACCGCCGAGGTGGAGGAGCGGTGTCTGCCCGCGCTGGACGGTGGGCTGCTGGTCGTGGAGCCAGGTCCGGGCGGCCACGACGTGGTGCGCTTCCGCCACGACCGGCTCCTGGAGGGCGTGCTGCGGCACGTGGAGCCCCGGCGACTGGACCGGCTCCGGCTGCGGCTGGCCCGGCGGCTCGCCGCCCGGCCGGAGCTGGGCGCGCTCGCCGCGGAGCAGTACCTGCCGGTGATCGACGCGGTCCGCGACCCGGCCGAGCGCCACGACGTGGTCGAACTGCTCCGCGGCGCCGCCGAGCAGGCCGGACTGGTGAGCAACCACGCGCTGGTGGGGCGGCTCCTCGACGCGGCGGCGCGGTTGACCGCTCCGGACGACATCGACTCGCTGATCGAGCTGCACACCGCCCGGCACGAGGCGCTCTACAACCTGGGACGGCTGGACGAGGCGGACGAGGTCTACCGGGCCGTCGACCAGCTCTGCACCGAACCGGCGCAGCGGATCGCCCCGACGGCCGTCCAGGTGAGCAGTCTGACCAACCGGCGCCGCTTGCAGGAGGCGATCGCGCTGGGCGTCGGCCTGCTGCGGCAACTGGGCATCGAGGTACCGGCCGCCCAGACCATCGACGCGGACGTCGAGCGCCGCCTGGACGAGCTGTACCGATGGCTCGAGGTGGAATCCGTCGCGGAGCAGGTGGGCCGCGCGGAGATCACCGGGCCGGCGCTGCTGGGCACGATCACGCTCATCAACCGCCTGATGCCACCCACCTACCTGTGCGACCGTGCCACGATGGCCTGGTTGGTCCTGGAGGCGTTACGGATGTGGGCCGAGCACGGCCCCAGCCACACCCTGCTCGGCGCCGTCAGCAACCTCGTCTGGGTCACGACCAGGCTACGCGGCGACTACGGCACCGGAGCCCGGGTGCTGCGGCACGTCCTGGCGGTGAGCGCGGCACGCGACTACGGACCCGGCGCGGCGCAGGCCAGCTATCTGTACGCGCTCGCCGCCGGACCCTGGTTCGAACCGCTCGAGGACACAGTGCGCCGCGCCCAGGCCGCCCGGGAGGGGCTGATCCGGGGCGGCGACCCACAGTACGCCTGCTATGCCTATGTCGCGGTGGTCCAGCAGCTCTTCGAGTTCGCACCGGAGCTGGGCAGCGTGGTCGAGGAGATCGAGTCGGGCCAGGCGTTCGCCGCGCGGACCGGCAACGAGCTCGTCCCCGGGACGCTCTCCACTTACCGGTGGCTGATCCGACTGCTGCGCGGCGAGGGCGGGTCGGACGCGCCGGGAACGCCTCCTCCGGCGGCAACCAGCAACGACCGGTCGGACGCCGTGCAGGCACACGTCATCTGTGCACTGGCCGCCGCTGTGTTCGGTGACCAGCCGGAACTGGAGCGGCACAGCGAGGCGGCGATGGGAATGCTCCCCGACATGGAGGGGATGTATCCCACGGCGCTCGCCCATCTGCTGCGCGGGCTGGCGCTGGCCGGTCAGGCCCGGGCGGCCGAGCCGGACCAGCGCGGCGGCCCGCTGGCCGCGCTCGACGCGGAGGTCGACTGGTTGCGGCTACGGGCCGCCGACGCCCCCGCGAACTTCCGCCACCTGCTGCGCCTGGCCGAAGCCGAACGGGCCTGGGCAGTCGGAGACCACCTGGCCGCGGCCCGCGCCTTCGACGAGGCGCGCCGCGAGGTGTCGACACGGCGCCGCCCCTGGCACCAGGCGCTCATCACCGAACGCACCGCCCGGTTGCACCTCGCGCACGGCATGGAACATGCGGGGCACGAGCTGCTCGCCAAGGCCCGCGAGGCGTACCTGGCCTGGGGCGCCACCGCGAAGGTGGACCAGCTCGACTGGGCGTACCCGACCCTACGGTCCGCCACCACACCGCTGTCCGAGCTCGACACGCAAGCCCCCACCGTCGTGGGCACCGGCCGTTCCAGCATCATGACCGGCACCCTCGACCTGTTGGGCATCCTCGCCGCCTCCCAGGCGCTCAGCTCCGAGACCAGCATCGACGGCGTGCGCGCCCGTGTCGCCGAGGTGCTGTCCGCCATGACCGGCGCCACAGACGTCCACCTGCTGCTGCGGGACGCGGAACGGCGGAAGTGGCTGCTTCCAGCCGGCGCGGCGAGTGCCCGGGCGGCGAGCGACGACGGGAAGATGATCGCGCTGGACGAGCCCGATCGGCAGCGCCTTGTCCCGATGTCCGTCGTCCGGTACGCCGAGCGCACCCGTGAGCCCCTCATGGTCACCGACGCCACCCGCGACGACCGATTCGCCCGCGACCCGTACCTCACCGACCTCGGCTGCTGCTCCCTACTGGCGATACCGATCCTCAACCGTGGGGCGCTGCGCGCCCTCCTGCTGCTCGAGAACCAGCTCATCCGCGGCGCGTTCTCCACCGAGCGCCTCGGCGGCGTCATGCTCATCGCCGGACAACTCGCCGTATCCCTCGACAACGCACTCGTCTACACCTCGCTGGAACGCAAGGTCGCCGAACGCACCCGCCAACTTGAGGTCGCCAACCGGCGCCTGGAGCAGCTGTCCATCACAGACGCGCTCACCGGACTGGCCAACCGCCGCCGGCTGGACGAGGTCCTCACCGCGGCGTGGCGGCGTGCGCAGCACGCCGCACAGCCACTTGCCTTCGTGATGATCGACATCGACCACTTCAAGCTTTACAACGACCACTACGGACACGCGGCCGGCGACGAGTGCCTGCGGCATGTGGCGAGCGAGCTCCAAAGCCGGATCCGCGACACGGACATGGCCGCCCGCTACGGAGGGGAGGAGTTCGGCATCGTCATGCCCGACACCGACACCCCGACCGCACTGCGCATCGCCGAACGCCTCCGCGAAGCCATCGCCGCGCTCGCCCAGCCGCATCCGCTGACGGCAGAGCGCATCGTTACCGTCAGCATCGGCGTCGCCGCCGTGGTACCACCGCCAGGCAAGGCCGCCGACAGCATCGTCGAGATCGCCGACGCCGCGCTCTACAACGCGAAACATGCCGGCCGCAATCGGGTCCGCGCAACCGTCTCGCAGAACCGTCTCACAGAACTGAAACCCAGAGCGTGAGGCCCCCACGCAACTCGTCGATCCTGTGATAGCCGTTGTCCGGCCATTCGGCGACCGCCGTCGACGAAGATCGCGCCGTCGTGAGCGTGGATGCGTTCGCCTTTGGCGTCCCGCCGGACGAGGCCGGGGTGGATCGAGTCGTATCTCATTACGCGATGCACCGGTTCCTGTTGCTGACCATAGGACAAAGGCATCGAGAGGCGAATGACCCTCTCCTCAAGCTCGAGTTTCACCTGCCAGTGACCCAACTCGAGTTCGTGATCAAGGGGATAGCTACCGACCTGACCGGCAGTGGATAACGCTGTGTGTGCCCGACCGCCCCGCAGCTGGGAGCGTGGTGGCCGCGGGGTCCGTCGGTCTACCCGCCGATCATTCAGTTGGCTGACCCCACGATCGACGTGGTTCGGGCTACTTTCGACCCGGTGTGAATCTCGCTGCGGAGCTGGGTGACGAGCCGGCGCGCGTGGGGGCGCCGACTCGGAGGCGTTTGCGGAGGGTTTCTGCGGAGATTGGGCGGTGGTTCTGTCGGCAGTGCAGGACGTCTTCGGCGCGAGCTCGGTGGAGCAGGTCCTGCTCACGCGCCCTGGCGCCGTTCCGACGAGGCGCGACACCATCCGACGGTGTCTCTGCTCCGGCTCCGGTCGATGCGTATCCGTCAGGTGCATCGCTTCGATCAGACCGATTACCGACAAGCCCACCGCCGGAGTGAGGCGATCACGATGTCCTCAGCCCACGTTGCCACGCGGCAACGTCAGCGATCTGCGGCCAGGTATGCCGCACTTTAAACATTTATGCCGGCCTGATCGCAGGTGCCTGACCGTGAACGTCCGCGAATCGGACCCGGATGCCGACGCGGACCTGCCCGCCCTCGTCGACCAGGCACCCGGCCGCCTGGAGGCCGGGCTGCCGGTAGGACACAGCAACCCGACTCAACCCCGGACCGACACGACCTCCCCACGACACCTCGCCCGCCGGGTGGAAGGTCACGAGGCTTCGGGCCGTGTGGCCGACCGCAGGGCACCGCTCTCGCTGTTTGTGCTGGTAGAGGGGTACGGAAGCGGTCCGGCAGTCGGGGTCTTCGTCCGGCTACGCGCGCGGACGTTGCCACAGGGCGTGGGCCTCGTCTGGCAATGGAACTCGGCCGGCTCGGTCGGCGGTGCTACTGACCTGCAACGATGCTCAAGATCGATACTGGTGGCCGTCCGCTTTTGCGGCGGGCAGTCCGAAGCGGACCGTCGCTGACCTCCGTCGGACGCTTCACTGCGAGTTCGGGAGAGCGGAAGCGACGAACCGGGTAAGGGATCCGGACAGCGTGCTGGCAGCTGGCAAAGCCACGTCGCCGGTCGACGATCAGGGCCTCGTCGCTGGGCGGTTCGCCGCCGCCCGCGGGACGTCGGTCGGTACGGTGGTCAATATGGCCGAGAAGGGCCCGAACGAACTGGTCATGGCTGTCCATGGATAATCTCGCCGAGGCGGATGTTTGAATTCTTGATGTGCTCGGTTAC
Organism: Parafrankia discariae; assembly: GCF_000373365.1. NCBI lineage: Bacteria > Bacillati > Actinomycetota > Actinomycetes > Frankiales > Frankiaceae > Parafrankia > Parafrankia discariae. Next base: position 4,087 of record NZ_KB891288.1, on the reverse strand, counting down.
CCGGGGCCCGTCGCTTCCGTCACGTGTTTCGTTGGCCAGCGTGTCCGTGGGAGCGGCGCGGGCGGTGGGGCCAGGCGCGGGTGTCACGGGGTTCGGCGTAGGGCTCCTCGTCGGCGGGCAGGCCGCCGGTGACGGCGCGTTCTCGGGCGATCTCGGCGTCGAACTCCAGGCCGAGCAGGATCGCGAGGTTGGACAGCCACAGCCAGATCAGGAAGATGATGACGCCGGCGAGCGTCCCGTAGGTCTTGTTGTAGGACCCGAAGTTCGCCACGTACAGGGCGAATCCGGCCGAGGCTGCCAGCCAGATGACCACCGCGAGCGCGCTGCCCGGCGTGAGCCAGCGGAAGCCGCGGACGCGAACGTTGGGCGCGGACCAGTACAGCAGAGCGATCATGAGGATCACGAGCAGGACCAGCACCGGCCACTTCGCGTAGGACCAGGCGGTCAGGGCGGCGGAGCCGAGACCGAGGGCCTTTCCTGCCTGTTCGGCGAGACCACCGGAGAACACGACGATGGTCGCACTGGCCGCGAGGAGCACCATCAGCATCACGGTCACGGCCAGGCGCAGTGGCATGATCTTCCATGCCGGCCGTCCTTCGGGGATGTCGTAGACGGCGTTGGCGGTGCGGATGAACGCGGCGATGTAGCCGGAGGCGGACCATAGCGCCCCGGCCAGGCCGACGACGGCGAGGACACCACCGGTGCCGGCGGTGTCGCGGATGCCGTTCACCGCGTTGCGCAGGATGTCCCGGGCGGAGCCGGGCGTGAGCTGTTCCAGGTTGGTCAGGATGCTGTCGGTCGCGGACTTCCCGATGACCCCGAGCAGCGAGACCAGGACCAGCAGAGCGGGGAAGATGGCGAGGACGCCGTAGTAGGTCAGCGCGGCGGCGCGGTCCGACAGCTCGTCGTCCTTGAACTCCTTGGCCGTGCGACGCAGGACCGCGAACCAGGAGCGGGACCGCAGCTCGGTAAGCCGGTCGGGCTCCGCCTCGCGGACCGCCTCATCTGGGCCGGTACCGAGCGCCGGCTCCTCATCTTGCCGATGCCGTCTCCAGAGGGCAACCATACCTGGATGCATTGCCATCCTGGCGTCCACAAATCCTGGCTTCCGCTCCGCGTGCCGATGTGCCTGACCGCCCGCCCCGTGTCCCTCGCGTGCGCGGCCTGCCTGCTCAGCCAGGCTGTGACCGCCCCTGCCCGCCTGCCGGGCCGTTTCAGGCGGGCGAGCGGGCGGGGGCACCATCGGTGTGCCGAGTGGCGCAACAGGTGGAAGAAGCGGGTGAGGAACGCCTCGAGCCAGTGAACGATGGTCGACAGTCCGTAGGCGTGCCGTCCCTCTGCCGGGAAGCCGGCTGGCCAGCGGCCCGCGTCGGCCTCGCGCCAGGCGTGCCAGACGAGGAATGCCACCTTCGACCGTGGCAACCCGTACCGCATGATGTGGAACGGGAAGAAGTCGTGCAGTTCGTACGGCCCGATCCGATCTTCCGTGCTCTGCGTCGCGCCCGTCTCCTCGCCGGCGGGCACCAGCTCCGGCGATATCTCCACGCCGAGGATCGCGGTCAGCAGCGCGCAGGTGGCTTCGTCGAACTGTCTCCTGTGGTCACCGTCCACCGGATGAGGTACTGCTCTCAGGGTCTTCGGTACTCCCGCGTTGACGGCGTAGTGGCTCATCTGGTCGCCGACGTTATAGGTCACCCGCCCAGCGCCAACTCGCTGAAGTCGCCGGCGCCGACGACGAATGTCGATCTCCACAGCCTCGATGCCGAGCGCGCGCATCGGCGCCCAGGCGTTCGCCCTGGTATCCGCCCCGGTGGCGAAGCCCGGCATGGTGTACCCGAGAATCGACGTGCGCGGGACGCCGAGCCGGTCGCAGGCCTTGGCCGCGACGATCAGTGCGTGCGTCGAGTCGAGGCCGCCGGAGACACCGATCACCATCTTGCCGCCGCCGGTCGCCTGACACCGCCGCGCGAGGCCATGCACCTGGATGTTGAAAGCCTCGTGGCAGTCGAGATCGAGACGCCCGCGGGTGTCGGTAACGAACGGGAACCGACGCTGGGGGCGCCGCAGCCCGACATCACGCCGATGCGGCCGGTGCTGGAAGCAGATCGTGCGGAAGCGACGCTCTGGGCCGCGGAGAAGTGGGCGCGATCGACGGACTTGCCCACGACGATGTTCGACGCCGACAGGGTCGCGATCAGAGTGGCGCCGGCCAGCGCCGCATACGAGGACGGCCGGATCGGCGCCCAGTGGTCCTTCACGCCGCAGCCGGATCGGGGGACGGCCCACACCGCCGCCGCCGGTGTGGTGGAAACGCTGCGCGAGGAGCGCCCGGTCGAGCCGGCCGACATCGTCGACCAGCCCGACCCCGGCCCCGGGCGGATCGACGGCGGCTGTCCGGGCCGGGTACTGCACCGCAGCCCCCTCACCTCGCTGCTCGGCGTGCCCCGCCGCCCCGTCGAGCTGCTGACGACCGCCGCCGGCCGTCTCCACCGCGGGCCGCGTTGACCGTCATCGGCCACATCGTGATCGCGGAGAGGGCCGTGAGCCGCACTGCCCATCCACCGGACGTTTCACTCGCAGACGTGTGGGGATCTGCGTCCCTACCAGCCGTTCCTGCCGGTCGTCGTCGGTGGCGCTCGGGGTGGACGACCGGAGAGGAAGGGCGGGGGACCGGCTGCGCGGAGCTCACCTCGTCAGAATTCGGAGGATTTGAAATGTCGACGGACGCTATCGTGCTTCTGAAGGAAGATCACAAAGGGATCAAGGCTGCGTTCAAGTGTTTCCAGGAGGCGGGGGAGAACGCCCACGCCACGAAGGGCAGGCTCGTCGAGAAGATCATCGAGCTGCTTACGGTGCACACCTACATCGAGAACGAGGTCATGTATCCGGAGGTCCGCGGTCTGCTGCCGGCGCTGGAGGACGACATCCTCGAATCGTACGAGGAGCATCATGTCGCAGACCTCCTCGTCATGGAGCTGGCCGCGCTCTCGCCGGAGGCGGAGCGTTTCGATGCCAAGACGGCAGTTCTGATCGAGAATGTGACACACCACATCGACGAGGAAGAGCAGGAGTGGTTCCCCCAGGTTCGTGAGGGACTCGGCCGCAAGCAGTTGTCCGAGATCGGGGAACGGTTGCTGGAGGCGAAGGAGAAGGCTCCGCACAGCCCGGCCCAGCCGGGCGCCCTCAAGAAGACTGTCGACGCCGTCATCAAGTAGCCGCGCCGTTCCTACGCCCACGCGTACATCGCCCTCCGGCCGCCTGGCCCGGCGGCGCGTGGGCCGCGGTCCACGAAACTGGATGAATTATGCCGGACTGGATATAGATTATGCCGGGGTGGATGGAAGCCGGTGGCTGGGGCCTGCTGGCCGGGTCCGCGCTGTTGGTTGGTTCCGCAGTGGGCTATCTGGTGCGACTGCCGCGGCGCGTGGTCGCCTCGGTGATGGCGTTCGGCGCTGGTGTGCTGCTGTCCGCGGTGGCCTTCGACCTGATCTCGGATGCGTACGAGCAGGGTGGGTTGACCCCCACCGTGCTCGGAGCGGTTGCCGGCGCCGTCGCCTATACGGGCTGCAACGTGGTTTTGGCATGGCGGGGGGCGCGGCACCGTAAACGTTCCGGGGGGCAGCAGCCCTCGGAGGACGAGCAGGCGGGCTCGGGCACGGCACTCGCTCTCGGGGCGCTTCTGGACGGCATCCCCGAATCGGTGGTGATCGGTGCGAGTCTGCTGGGCGGCGGGGCGGTCAGCGCGGCCACCGTCGTCGCGGTGTTCGTCAGCAACGTGCCCGAAGGGCTGTCCAGCGCGGCGGGGATGCGGCGAGCCGGCCGCTCCCCGACCTACGTCTTCGGGCTGTGGACTGTCATCGCGCTGATCAGTGGTCTTGCCGCCGTCGTCGGATACACGCTGCTGGGTGGTGTCTCGCCGCTGGTCCTGGCCGCGGTGACCGCGGTGGCTGGCGGCGCCATCCTGACGATGATCGCGGACACGATGGTCCCGGAGGCGTTCGACGAGGCGCATCTGGCGACCGGCCTCATCCTCCTCGTCGGATTCCTGGGGGCGTTCTCGATTTCGGTCTCCGGTCGCTGATCGGCC
>NZ_KB891287.1 GCF_000373365.1 Parafrankia discariae | reverse complement strand
ATGTGTCACCGTGTGGGGTGTCGGAACTCGGCCACCGGTGGTGACCTGGGGTTTTAGGCGGCTCGTTCGTATTCGTTGATCAGGCCGCCGAGGATGGGCTGGCGCTTGGTCCGTTCCTGGGTCAGGTCCGCGGCGGGGTGGTCGGGCCGTGGTGGCTGAAGGGCGCGGCCACGGTGGGGTCGTCGTCCGTCGTCGTGGGCCGCGTACTCGGCCAGGACGGTGCGCAGGTGCCGCTCACCGACGATCAGCATGCGGTCGGTGACCTCGGTCCGGACGGTGCGGACGAACCGTTCCGCCACTGCAACAGCGCCCCGGTCGGTCGTTCATGCCGTAGGGCACGCGGGGGGGTGAGGCACCGGGCTGTGATCAGCCGGGCCGCGAGGTCCGCTTGGAAGTCACGAACGGTTCCGGCCTGTCCGGCACCGTGGGACTCGGGGCTTGGAGCAAGGCGGTGATGGCCTCACCGCAGAGGGCTTGGACTTTGGCCGGATCGGCGGCGTCGGGATGCGCGAGGGAGAGGGCCGCGGTGCCCCGGGCCATTGCCATGACGAGCAGGGCAGCGGCGTCGGCGTCGGCCTCGGCGCGGATCGATCCGTCCTGCTGACCGGCTCGGATGGACTCGGCAAGATCGCGATGCGTTTGCCGATCTGCGTCGACGGCGGCGGGCAGTGGGGAGTCGGACGGGAACGTCGCGCCCCACATCACGACCACAGCGCGCTCCTCGGGTGCGTCGGCGGCGACGATGACCTCGAGGTAGGTCTCGATCGTCACCCGAAGCGTCTCGAGGGCGGAGAGCTCCTCGGCCCGCCGGTCGGCGCGTTCGAGGGCCTCGGCCGTCGCCTCGAGCGTGCGCTCGTGGGCGCGCTCGGCCAGCCGGGTGATCAAGCTCTCTTTCGACCCGAAGTGGTAGGCGGGCATCTCTCGGCTCGTCCCGGCGCGGGCGCCGATGCCGCGCAGCGACGTCCGCTCGAACCCGCGCTCCGCGATCAGTTCTGCCGCGGCTCGCAGCAACGCCGCTTCGGACGCGGCGCGGCGCTCGACCTGCGTCCGCCGCTCCGGATGCCCAACCACCGCCAGGACGATAGCAACAACACTTCCCTGGCATGCGCCAGGGAAGTGTTAACTTGTCCGGCATCCGCCAGGTAAACGCTGGCTCAGTCCACTGGGAGGTTCGGTTGCCGCGTGCGATCGTGTTCAACGGTGATGAGACCTGGGAACTCCGCGAGGTCCCGAAGCCCAGGCTCCGGCCCGGCTGCGCCGTGCTTCGAGTCGAAGCGGTAGGGATCTGTCACAGCGACGTCGACCAGTTCAGAGGTCATGCGCCGGTGCCGTCCGGAGGCGTGTTCCCGACGGTTCCGGGCCATGAGATCGTCGGCCGGATCGAGCAGATCTCCCCCGAGGCGGCCGCGGAGTTCGGCGTGCGGGAGGGCGACCGGGTGGGTGTCCGGTCCTACGTCAGGACGGCCGAGGGGAGATCCCGCGTCTACGGGTTCGACTTCCCGGTCGATGAGGCGTCCGGGCAGTTCGGCGGCTACGCCGACTACATGGAGCTCGTGCCGGGTTCTGAGGTGCAGAAGCTCCGCGACGACCTGCCGGCGATCGAGCTCACCGTCTACGAATGCCTGTCCAACTCGGCGACCTTCGTACGCCCCGCTCAAGCCGGGGAATCACTGCTCGTCCTGGGCCCGGGCCACATGGGCCTCGCCGCCATCGTCGCCGCCCGAGCGCAGGGCGTCGGCACAATCATCGCCGCCGGCCTGTCACGTGACCGGCTGCGTCTCGACACCGCGCTCAGCATCGGGGCGGACCACGCCGTCGACCTCGAGAGCGAGGATCCGGTCGCCCGTGTCGCGGAGGCGACCGGTGGCACGATGGCCGACGTCGTGCTCGACGTCGCCTCCGGCAATCCCGTGTCGTTCATCACGGCTTTCGAGCTGGTGCGAACCGGCGGCAAGGTGGTGGCCGCCGGGATGAAGGACCGCCCGCTCGACGGCCTCGACATCAACCAGATCCCGCTGCGGAACATCACCGTACTGCCGGGTGGCGGCGTCGACCTGAGCCTGGCGTGCTCAATGATCAACGAGGGCAAGGTCCCCACCGCGGAACTGGTGGGCGAGTCCTTTCCGCTGGAGCGTTTCGAGGAAGCCCTGGCGCTCGCCGACAGGCAGGTCGAAGGCAAGGACGCCGTTCGCGTCTCACTGGCGGTTGCGTGATGGACGACGCCGAAGGGTCAGGCGGCACCTCGCCCGTTGCCGCCGACCGCTGAAAATCACAACCTGTTATGAGAGGGAGCATGATGGAACGACTGTCGATCGAGCCGCTGAGCGTGATGGGGCTTCCGCCGGTTGAGTTCGTGGGTTTGGCCGCCGACCTCGGGCTCCGTTATGTGGCGCTTGCCTTGAGCGCGTTACCGAACCCATACGGCTATCCGCCGTTCTCGCTGCGGGACGATCTCGCTCTGCGGCGCGAGACGATCGCCGCCCTGCGCGACCGGGGTGTGACGGTGTCGCTGGGCGACGGGTTCGTGCTCCACCCCGGCCGGGATATCCGCGAGCTCGCCGGTGACGTCGCCGTCATGGCCGAGCTCGGCGCCCAGCGGATCAACACCGTCACCTTCGATCCGGACTTCGGCCGCAGTGTCGAGCAGTTCGGGGTGCTTGCCGAGCTGGCCGCCGAGTCCGGGCTGGAGACGACGCTGGAGTTCGCCCCCGGGCTGACGATCGCTGACCTCCCCACGGCGCTCCGCGCCGTCCAGGCGGTCGGGAGGCCGGACTTCCGTCTCCTCATCGACACGATGCACCTCGTGCGGTCCGGCTCCGGCCCCGCCGAGGTCGCCGCCGTCGACCCCGACCTGATCGGATACATCCAGCTCAGTGACGTCCCGCTCGTGCCCACCATCCCCGACTACATGGAAGAGGGGTGTTTCGAACGGATGGTGCCGGGCGCCGGCGAGTTGCCCCTGCTCGAGATCCTCGACGCGCTGCCGCGCCATCTCGTGATCGGGCTCGAGGTGCCGCTGCGCTCGCAGGCCGACGCCGGTGTCGGTCCCCACGAACGGCTCGGCCGGTGTGTCGAGGCCTCCCGGGAGCTCCTCGCCAAGCTGGCCGACCGATGAGGACGCTCGACGGCCGGACGCCGGAGCGCTCCCAGTGACTTCCCGGCGTATCGGCAGCCTGGAGGTGTCCGCCGTCGGTATCGGCGGCAACAACTTCGGTACGGACTTCTTCGGAGCTGGCTGCGACAGGCACGAGGTGGATCGGATCGTCCACGCCGCCCTCGACGCGGGCATCACCCTCTTCGACACCGCCGAGGAGTACAGCATCACGTCCTTCCTGGGCGAGGGGCACTCCGAGGAGCTGATCGGCGCGGCGCTCGGCCGCCGCCGGGACGAGGCGATCATCGCCACGAAGTTCCTCAACCAGAGCGAGGCCGATCCGGATCAGCGGGGCGCGGAGCGCATCGTGGCTGCCGTCGAAGCCAGCCTGCGCCGCCTCGGAACGGACCGGATAGACCTCTACCAGCAGCACCAGCCCGATTCCGGCACGCCGATCGAGGAGATCCTCGAGGCGCTCGACCGGCTGGTCCGCGCCGGCAAGGTGCGCGAGGTCGGGTGCAGCAACTTCAGCGGCGAGATGCTGGACGACGCCGCCGAGACCGCGGCCCGGTCGTCGTTCTCGCCGTACCGGTCCTGTCAGGTGCAGTACAGCGTGCTGGAGCGCCCCCAGCAGGACGTGCTCGGCTCGGTGGAGCGCCACGGGATGACCGTCCTCGCCTACTTTCCGCTCGCCAGCGGGCTGCTCACCGGTAAGTACCGCCGGGGCGAACCACCGCCGCCGGACGCACGGCTCGGTGCCGACGCGCCGGTCAGCGCCATGCTCCGCCAGGGGATCATGGCCCGCCGCCCGCCGCTGTCCGACGAGCGGCTCGCCACCGTCGAGCAGCTGTCAACCTTCGCCGCGGACCGAGGGCATTCCCTGCTCGAGCTCGCGATCTCATGGCTCACCTCCCAGCCAATCGTTGCGTCGGTTCTGACCGGCGTCACGAAGCCCGAGCAGGTCATCGCCAACGCCTCCGCCGCCGGATGGCGGCTCACCTCCGATGAACTGGCAGCCGTCGACGCGATCGTCGCTCACGAGGCCGAGGTTTCATGAGCCTTTCTGAAGGAATATCATGACATTCGCAGGAAAATATGGACCATGGGCAGTGATCACGGGTGCCTCCGAAGGGACCGGGCAGGCGTTCGCCCGCCGCATCGCCGCCGAGGGTCTGCCCTCCGTCCTTCTCGCGCGACGATTGGGACCGTTGACCGACCTGGCCGACTCGATCCGCGCGGAAACAGGCGTTGAATGCGTCTCGGCGTCAGTGGATCTGGCATCTGACGACGGCGCCCAGCAAGTCATCGAAGCGGTGGGCGACCGCGAGATCGGGTTGTACATCGCCAACGCGGGCGCCGACCCCAACGGAGCGCACTTCCTCGACGTCGACGTCGAACCCTGGCTGAAGCTGATGCGCCTCAACGTTCTGACGATGATGCAGTTGTGTCACCATTTCGGTGGAGCCATGCGAGCCCGCCGCCGCGGCGGACTACTGCTCGTCAATTCCGGCGCAGCCTATGGTGGCAGCAGCTTCATGGCTGCCTACACGGGAAGCAAAGCCTTCGAGTTGTGCTTCGGCGAGTCCCTGTGGGCCGAGCTGCGTCCCTACAACGTCGATGTACTCAACCTGGTCCTCGGCAAGACCGACACACCGGCCTTCCGCGCCCTGCTGGCGAAAAATGGACTGCCCGAGCCGACCGACTGGGCGACACCGCAGGATGTGGCTGAAGCCGGAGTGACACGCCTGCCGCACGGACCCATCCATAATCAGGGCCAGGCGGCCGACACTGTCGGCGACGAACGACGCTCCAGGGTTCTGATGATCGAGGAGATGTCCAAGAGCGTCTTCGGCGAGAAAGCCCCTGACTAGTACTCCAGTGACCGTGGTCGGTGCGTGGTCTCTGTTCGGAGTGACGGCGTGGCGTCCGCATGAGTGCGGCCACCGCGTGATTCTCCGTTCTCGCCAGCGAACGGCGCGACCTGGCTGCGGTACGCAGGCTCTTCACCACCGCGCCGGCCCACGGTCGCCGCCCGGTCGAGGTCACCACCGATAATGCGGCGTCCTACCCGCGTGTTCTCGACGAGCCGCTGCCCGAGCCGGGGTCCGGCCCGTCGGGCCAGAGCGCAGAGGACCGCGACGGCGGCGAGCCCGGCGGCCAGGGTGAGAGGATGTTCGACGAGGAGCTCGCCGAGCGGGTCGAGCGGGTTTCCCGCCGCCAGGCCGGTCCGTTCGGCGAACCAGGTTGTCGCGAGCACCGCCCCGAGCGACGCGACCGCGGTCCGGAGTACCGGGTAGACGACGGTGCCGCTGATCACGATCAGTGACGGCATCACCAGTGCTACGACGACCAGCTGGGTGATCTCGATGCCGAGGTTGAACCCGAGCAGCGTCGTGAGCAGACTCCCGCGGCTGAGGTCGAGCGTGCCCAGGAGCGCGGCGAACGCCAACCCGTGCAGCAGGCCGAACGTGACGGCGATCAGTACCTCGCCGCGGCGTACCAGGGGGCGGATGGCGTGGATGGCCGAGACCAGGACGGACAGGGCGATTCCGCTCTCGACGAGCCGGGTGGGCAGGTGTATCCAGCCCATCGCGCCGAGCGCCAAGGTGACGGAGTGACCGACGGCGAACGCCGTGACGACGTGCAGGACGCGCCAGCCCGCGCGCCCGAGATCCCGGCGGCGTCTCCACCGACGCCCGGTGGCGGCCAGGGGGGCGGGCAGCAGCAGCATGACCAGGAACAGCAGGTGATCGCTGCCCCCGCTGATGTGGTCGACACCGAGGTGGACCGCGGACACGAATCCCCGGCTCTCGGACGCCGGGCCTGTGCTCGACGACGACAGGGCGGCCACAGGAACCGACTGGGTCTGCCACGACAGCATCGCCAAGGTGGTGTACGAGCCCGTGCTCCCGTAACGAGCCGAGACGAACACCCGGTGCGAGACGAGCTTGTCCACGACGGCGTCGTAGTGGAGGACGAAATCCCCCACCCTGCCCGAGCTCGGCGTCAGGGTGGCGTCGAGGACGAGGTTGTCAGTGCCGTCGATCGACTCGACCCGCCCGCCGATGACGTGGGTCGTCCACCTCTGGCCGGTCGAGTCCGTCGCCGACATGTCGTCCTGCACGTAGGCGCGCAGCTCGGTCACAGTCGCGTCGTCGAGCACACCGGCCGCGGTGAGCTCCTCGTCCGTCGCGACGCCGAGCTGGTCCAGGGGCAGGTCAACAGTCGCGCTGACGCTGCGCTCGCCGACGTCCAGTCGCACCGCGGAGGTACTGAGCGGATGCGCCGAGGCCTGCGGCGCGAGCGCGAGGACGACGGTCACGGTGCCGGCGAGCAGACCCAGGGCGCGTCGGATGCCGGTCAGCACGGCGCTCGCTCCGTTCTCTGGCGGCCGATCACGCACTGGGGTTGGTGCTGCCGTAGTCGTCGTTCTTGTCACGGTAGACACCGTGGTAATGGACGTTCGGGGTGCTCTGGCTGCGGGTGTTGACGAGCTCGATCCACACCCGGGGTCCGTCGATGCGCAGGTAGGTGCTCTCGCCGTCGACGGTGTCGCTGTTGGCGAACGCGACGTGGGTCTGGCTGAGCTGGGACTTGTAGGTCTTCATCAGCGAGGCGGCGACGCCGGGGGCGGCGTCGTCGACCCAGGCGCCGATCGCGTCGAGGACGAGCTGCTGCTGGTCCGCGGAGAGGTCACTGACTGCCACGCCCTGGGTCTCGGGGAACTTCCCGCTGTCCACGCCCGGGCCCATCAGGATGTCGTCGATGGTGTCGGACAGCTTGGCCTGGGCCTTCTGCTCGTCATTAAGGGAGTCGAAGAGACCGAACAGCGTGTCAGCCTTCTCCTTCATGGGCTCCACGTCGGTGCTGCCGATCGTGAAGGACTTCGGCTCGGTACCGGTGAAGTCCGGCGTGATACTGGCTGTGGTGCCCTTGTAGGTGTAGTTGCGGGCCAGGTGGTGGCCGCCGAACTGGACCATGAACGAGTCGGTGACCGAAGGCGTGCCGTAGATCGCGATGTAGTAGTCGGTGTCTGAACCGAAGCTGTCGGTCCCGGAGGCGCTGTTCTCGTTGAGCCAGTCGTCGGCCTCCTGGATCGCCTGCACCTGGGCGTAGCCCTCCGGGCTCAGCATCGTCTTCACCAGGGCCATCGCGGCGGTCTTGGCGTCGTCGTCGAGGTCGGAGAGCGCGACGCCCTTGCGAGGCACCTGCTGGGCCGGGAAGTTGGACCAGGTCTGTCGAGACTCGTTGTCGGCGAAGTCGTAGCTGACCGTAGCGGCGGTGCCCGAGTCCAAGGTGGCGAGGAACGCGTTGGCGGCGGTCACGACGTCGGTGGTGTTCGCGGCGGAGGCGTTCTCGCCATCGGTGTCGAGGTCGACGGCGGTGAAGGTCTGCATACCACCGCCTGGACCCCCACCGCCTGGACCCCCACCGCCAGGGAATCCGCTCGGCGATCCCGAGGGGCCAGCGGTCGAGGACGAGGAGGCGTCGGCGCTGGAGTCGCTGCCACAAGCGGCGACCGTGGAGAGCAGCACGGCGGCCGTGATCGGCGCGACGATGCTGCGGCGAAGCTTGGTCATAAATTTGTCCGTTCCGTGTCGAGGCGGATCCGACGCCCACCAGGCTGATCACTCCAGCACCCAGACACTGCGAGTCCCATCTGTGAGTCCGCTGTGCTTCTCCTGTACGCCTGATGTGTGCGATGTGGCGGGCGGCGCTGTTGCCTTGGGAGGATCCGACGCACGTCGGAGGCCTGGCGGCCCACGATCAGACGGCGCTGGCAAGTTCGTAGTGGCCGCAGCGGATGTTCTGCACAAGGACGTGTCAGGCGCGGGAGGGTCCGATCAACGGTTCTGTTCCCGATTCGGTGGTGACGGAGTGTGGTCTCCGTCTGGTCTTGATCTCGAAGGTTCGTGGTCGGCGGCTTTGTTGCATCGGCTGTGGCGGGACCCGCGGGCTGGCGGCCAGGCATGATCAGGCGATGGGTCGAGGTGTGATCCGTCCGCCGGTGCCGGTGTCGGAGCTCGCGGGGTTCCGGTTCCCGCCGGAGGTGATCGTGCTGACGGTGCGCTGGTAATGGCCGCCGGCCGGCGGAAGTCACCACCGACAAGGCACCGGTCTCTCCGAGGATCCTTGACGAGCTGCTTCCCGAGGCCCGCCACATCGACACCGCCCGAGAGAACAACCGGATCGAAGCCGACCATGGCCGGTTGAAAGCCCGGCTACGGCCGACGCCCGGCCTGAAACGGCTGCGCTCGGTCCAGACCGTCAGCGCCGGACACGCCCTGCTCCAGAACATCCACCGCGGCCACTACGAACTCGCCGTCGACACCGCCCCACGGCTGCGACTTGCCGCCGCGTTCACCGAGCTCGCCGCCGCCGTCTGAATACCAGTCATCAAGGCCGCTGGCATGCGCTGCCTTCCCGCAACGCAACAGTGCCCCACCAGTTGATGCCGCACCGAACCGGACGACCCGCCGGTCAGCGAGGTCGGGCACCCCCGCCCACGTCACTGTTGGGCCGCCGGCACCGCCTCCGGTCGGTACTGCGTGATCCAGGCCGTCACTTCCTCGCGGTCCCAGATCCTCATCGGACGCGACACCGTGAGCGGAGCTGGGAACGAGGCTCGGCGTGAGAGCTGATCAGCCCGCGCCCGAGAGACACCGAGCCACTCGGCGATCTCCCGTAGGTTAACGATTCCCGTCACAGCACCGCACCCCAGGGCTGAAGTTGCCACTCCCCACGGGACAGTAGCTCGCAGGGGATCGGCTTTCAGGACACGTCGACAACAACCACCTGGTGGAGCCCGTTCGTTATGTCCGTGGGCGGGGAAGGGAGCATGCCAGGGGGATGATCGTCGAGGTGAGGGGTTGGTCGTGGTGCGGGACAGGGGCTGGTCGGCCAGCGTGGATCTGCCCTTCGATGCGCGTGCCGCGGGTGCTGCCCGGGAGGTGCTGCGGGGGTTGCTGCTCGCCTGGGGGCATGACCGGCAGGCCGACGACGCCGCGGTGGTGGTCTCGGAGCTGGTGACCAACGCTGTGCAGCACGCCGGTGAACGGGGGCAGCTGCGGCTGGCGCTTCGGGTCACCGATGGTGTGCTACGTCTGGAACTCGCTGATGGGTCGTTGGTGCGGCCGATGGCTCGAGAGGTCGTCGACTCCGATGAACGGGGCCGTGGGATGCACATTGTCGATCAGCTCACCGCCCGGTGGGGCGTCGAGACGCACGGCGACGGCAAACGCGTCTGGGTCGAACTCGACTGACCCCTCAGGACGGGCACACGGACAGGGTCGGCCGACGATCTGTGCCTGCCGCAGGTCGGCGGCGGCTGGCCTACTGCGTCACGTTCCCCCGCCGCTGCCTGAAAGAAGGGGCCGCATCCCATCCGTTTCGCTCCTGCCGGCGTGCCTGTCAGGGCGTCTCGGTGGGCGACGGCGGGGCTGGTCGGCGTGGTTGCTGGTTGAGTCGCTGGGCTTCGGCGAGTTGGTCTTCGAGGATGACGATGCGGCAGGCGGCGTCGATCGCGGTGCCCTGATCGACGAGTTCACGGCCGCGGGCGGCGATCCGCAGCTGATAGCGGGAGTAGCGGCGGTGGCCGCCCTCTGAGCGCAGCGGCGTGATCAGGCGCGCTTCGCCGAGGGCCCGCAGGAAGGCAGGCGTGGTGCCGAGCATCTCGGCCGCGCGGCCCATGGTGTAGGCGGGATAGTCGTCGTCGTCGAGACCGTGGGCCGGTTTACGCGTGCTTTCAAGGGCCATCGCGCCTCTCAGGACACGTCGAGGGGCCCTGGTGCCAGACAGCACCAGGGCCCCGGGGGGTTCAAACCATCTACCGGCCAATACGCGCCGGGTTCTGGAACCCGCATGCCCACCCGAGAGGGCAGGGGTGCGGGGATCGCATATGCGTGACCGGGGACCACCTTCCAATCCGAGGCCTGCGTGGTAACCGAGCGAGCTAGACCATCGCTCGGGCGATCCTGATGGCGTCTGCTCCCCTCTCCGCATAGGTCAACTGCCGGGTACTGCCGAACTTTTCGCGGTGATACTCGGCGGCCTACCCTGGCCGCCGCCCTGCTCGCGCCAGTTCATGTCTGCCGCGACCCTGGACTCTCTTGGCTACGACAGGAACTCTACCCACAGCCGCACCCGGATGTCTACTACAGCGGGGACAGATTTTTCGGCTCCCAGGCGACAGCTACCCTGCGACGCCCGACGCGGCCCGTCGGCGCCGGCCCGAAGGCGGAGCAGGGCGTCGGCTCCGGAGAGGAACGCCCTCGGCCTACACAGCAGCCCCGACCTGCGGCAGCCAGATCGCTGCCGGATCGCGGGGTGGGTGCGACCGCGACGGCGGGTGCACAGGAATTGCGGCCGATCCAGCCGGGCGGGCGCGAGAACAAAACTGCGGGGCACGTCGTACTCCACGACGCGAGCCGGTCGCGTCGAAGGGGCCGGTCGGCGCGGACGTCGGCCAGCAGCCAGCCCGCGCCGCGCTCCGGGGCTTTGACACCCCCGGGCGCGTCGGACCGGTCGCCCGCTCGGCGCGTCGCTTCTATCTGTCCTGGTTCTGCCCGTACTTCGAGCGAAGCTCCGGAGAGTCACCGAAGAGCCGCGTCCGATCAGAAACGCAGAGAGAGGGCCGCTCGTCCTCTCGCGTCTCCCCAGAGAACAGCGCGGAGAACCAGCCCTGCAGGAGCAGCGCATTTTTCGGGTCAGCACCGGCCGGTGATCTCATCTCCATGGACATAGGCCCCGTCCTCCCGCGGATGCCACATGGGCACCTCGTGTGCCTTCCACGTCATCAGGTGGGCGGCGAACGAGCAAGACCCCCATTCGTCGACTCTTGCGGGGCTCTCTGCCCCGGACCCCGGCCGTTTCTTTGGAGGAGAGCCGAGGAGCCGCCGCAGTCCGCCAGGAACCAGGCGCGCGGGACCGCAGACCGCCTCTGCCAGACGGGATGTGGGGGTCACCCCAGAACCGGGGCACGCCTCAGGGCTCCGGTGCCATATGGCACCGGAGCCCTGAGGATTTCAACACCATCTACTGGCTAGGTACACCGGGTTCTCTGAGTCCGCGTGGCCGGCCCCGGAGGGGCGGGTGCGCGGAGATTGCAATGCGTGACCGGGAACCACCTTCCAATCCAGGGCCTGCAGTAACCGGGCGAGTCAGACCACCGCTCGGGCGATCCTGATGGCGTCTACTCGTCTCCTCATCGCCTGGTGGGATCCTGCTGAACTTCTGTGGCGGTACTCGGCGGCCTACCCTGGCCGCCGTCCTGCTCGCGCCAGTTCATGTCTGCCGCGACCATGTGACTCCCTTGGCTACGACAGGAACTCTACCCAGGACAGCAGTCGGATGTCTACTGTGACGGGAACAGATTTTTCGGCTCCCGGGAGACAGCCACCCTGCACACTCGACAGGGCCCGTCAGCGGCGCCGGCTCGGGAAGGCAGGTCAGGGCGCCGGCTCCGGTGGAGGAACGCCCTCGACGTGGCCGACCTGCTCGACAGCCTGAGCGACGGAGGGTCACGTCCACGGTGGCGATGTACGGAGAGTGACTCCGCGTGATCCTGGTTCAGGTTATGCGGGGAGGGCTTGGGGTGTCACGCTGATCGCAGGTGTGTTGGATGCGTTCTTCGTCGCGTCGACTTTGGCGAGTATTTCCACACCGAAATACTGATGATTAATGTGTGGTTTTATTGCGCCTGGCGATAGCTGCGGGCGTGCGGGTAGACCTTTTGTGTGAGGTATGCGACGAGTGGCGGGTTGACGCCCGCCGAGCAGGTGGAACGGGAACAGGTCCGGATGGCCGCGGCCGACCGGTTCGATCAGGGAGCGACACGGGCGGAGGTGGCACGGGAATTCAAGGTGACTGTGAAAACGGCGGGGTGCTGGTATCGGGTGTGGGAAAGCGAGGGCGCGGCTGGGTTGCGGTCGGCCGGGCCGTTGCCGCGGTGTCGGTTGGATGATCGACAGCTGGCCCGGTTGGAGGGGACCCTGCGCCGTGGGCCGGGGGTGTATGGCTGGGATGATCAGCGGTGGACGTTGGTTCGGGTCGCCGAGGTGATCAGGCGGGAGTTCGGGGTCGTCTACACGCTGCCTGGGGTGTGGCTGCTGCTGGACCGCAACGGGTGGTCGTGTCAGATGCCGGCCCGCCGCGCGGTCGAACGCGACGACACCGCCGTCGAGGGGTGGGCCGAGCGGGGGTGGCCGGCGATAAAACCACCGCGGCGGCCCGGGACGCCTGAGTCTGTCTCCTCGACGAGACAGAGCAGGGCCATCGCAGGCCGGCAGGCCGGAGGCCTGCGTGGACAGGAACGTGCGCCAGGAGGTGTCGGCCCGGCGGGGTGCGGGGTCGACACCGGAGCGGCGCGGGATCCGCCAGACGGTGACCGACCCCGACCGGGTAGCCCAGCCCGACGAGTTCGCCTTGGATCCTGCGGTGGCCCCAGGTCGGGTTCTCCTGCGCGAGGCGCAGGACCAGCTCGCGGATCTCCCGGCGGACCGGCGGCCGCCCGGGGGTCTTGCGCGGGTAGGTCCATTTGCGTGCGAGGAGCTCACGGTGCCAGCGC
>NZ_KB891286.1 GCF_000373365.1 Parafrankia discariae | reverse complement strand
GCCGAACTCGACCGGGCGGACACCGACTTCGACCGCGAGAAGATGCAGGAGCGGCTGGCCAAGCTCGCCGGCGGCGTCGCGGTCATCAAGGTCGGCGCGGCCACCGAGGTCGAGCTCAAGGAGAAGAAGCACCGCATCGAGGACGCCGTCTCGAACGCGAAGGCCGCGGTCGAGGAGGGCATCGTCGCCGGCGGCGGCGTCGCGCTCCTGCAGGCCTCCACCAGCGCCTTCGAGAAGCTCGACCTCTCCGGCGACGAGGCCACCGGCGCCCTGATCGTCGAGCGCGCCCTCGCCGCCCCGCTGCNCCAGATCGCCACCAACGCCGGCCTCGAGGGCGGCGTCGTGGTCGAGAAGGTCCGCGGCCTGCCCACCGGGCACGGCCTGAACGCGGCGACCGGCGAGTACGTCGACATGGTCGCCGCCGGGATCATCGACCCGGTGAAGGTCACCCGCTCGGCGCTGCAGAACGCCGCGTCGATCACCGGCCTCTTCCTCACCATCGAGGTCGTCGTCGCGGACAAGCCGGAGCCCGCGGGCGCCGGCGGCGGTGCCGACGCGGCCGCCGCCATGGGCGGCATGGGGGGCATGGGCTTCTGAGCCACCCGATGAACTGAACCACCCGGTGGGTGGGCCCGGCGGTCTGTGCCGCGGGCCCACCCACCGTCGTTTTCGCCGCCGTTTTCACCGAGATCGACGACGACGACGGCGCGTCGCGTCCGGGCCCGGGTGTCGATTTCCCCGGGGAGCTCCGCGACCGGTCGCGACCGGTCGCGGTTCGTGGTGGCCGCGGCCCGCGGGGGTTCCAGGTACGCCCCGGAAAACCATGATCGACCGAGGACCGTGACGACCACGCCCGCACCACCACGACGCAGCCAGACCGCGATCTATCGGACAAATCTCTTGCACGCCGGGGCGACCTACTTGCCGTTTGGCATCCTCCTTGCCCTTTCAGGGGAGGTTCCGTAGGCAATGCTGCCTGAAACGGCGAGAAAGAAACCAAACGGCGAGTAGCCGAGCACCAGAAACGGACCTGGCCTCCCTCGTCAGATCGAGGCCCACCACCGACCAGGCAGTGGCCGCGTCTCCGCCAGACCCGTCAGCAGGTTCCCAGCATCGTGTTCAGGGCCGACTTCTCGGTACTGTCCACGGTCAGGCTGTAGTAGTACTTCACCTGGATCCAGGCCCGCGCGTAGGTGCAGCGGAACGAGGCCAGCGACGGCTGCCACTCCGCCGGGTCCTTGTCACTCTTGGACTGGTTGACGTTGTCCGTGACGGCCCACAGCTCCGGCCCGCCGAGGTCGTTCGCGTAGGTCTGCCGCTGCGCGGTGGTCCACGCCCAGGCGCCGGAGGCCCACGCCTCGGCGAGCGGGACCATGTGGTCGATGTCCACGTCGGCCGCGGCCGTCCAGGTGGCGCCGTCGTACGGGCTGTACCACGAGCCAGAGGTCGCGGCGCAGCTGCTGTTCACGACCACTCCGGTACCGTCGCGCTTAAGCACCTGCTCCCGGGTGTCGCAGGCGCCGCTGATGGTGATCCAGTGCGGGAAAAGGTCACGATCATAGGTCGACGCATGCGATTCGGCCGCGACCGTCAGCGAGTTCAGCCGGGTCAGGGCCGTGCTGGCCGAGGGAATGTTCGGGGGTGTCGCACCGGCCGGTGCGGCGACGAGCAGAACGGCCGCCACAATCGTGGTCGCGGCCACGGCGACCACCTTCAGAAAGCGGTGAGCCACAGGGTACTCCTGACCAGTTCTCACCGCGGCCCGTCGGATCACGGGTGCGACGAACGGTGAAAACTCACCGGAGAATGACAAAAACCGCCAGGAGAAAAAGGAGCTGTCGCGAGAATCGACGGTGAATATTCAGGGCCACCGGCCAGCCGACAAGAAGCCAGGTGTAATCCATTCGAAATAATGGTGAACCTTGCACGGAACGCCGAGCGCCAGGCCGATCGCCGGCCCCACGCCTTACAGGTCACGCCGGAGCATGCCGGAGCACGTTGCGATCACCACCAGACACCGGGCCTTCGCGCGCCGTGACGGCGGCCTTACCACACCGGCGACGCCGATGGCCGCGAAGGAGACAGACCCGCCGCCTCGAAAATGCCGGGAGTACGGCGCGACCCGCCGGCTTAGCTTCCTGATTTCACGCACGCCCGCGCGAGCACCTACCGCCCCGCCTCCCAGTTTGCTATGTTGCGATCCGGACCCGGCCGAGGTATCGAGAGGGGCCTGTCACGTGTTCAAGCAGGTATGTTTCTTCAAGAAGCGTCCGGACATGACAGCGGAAGAGTTCCTGGACTACTACGAGAACCAGCACACGCAGTTGGCGAAGAAAATCGGGAAGCCGGCGATCCCGAATGCGGTGCGGTACGTCCGGCGCTACCTGACTCCGGTCGAGAACCCGGTGACCGGAGAGATCCACGATAGCGGCTACGACTGCATCATGGAGATCTGGTGGAACAGCCGCGAGGATTTCGAGAACTCGCAGCGGCTCATCCGGGACCCGGAGCGGCTGCCATACACGATGGAAGACGAGAAGAAGCTGTTCGCCACCCACTCCAACCCGATCTGCATCGTGGAGGAGCACGACTCTCCGATGGGTCCCGACGGCGAGACCTACGACTGGGTGCCGGTCGCCCGCCGGTGAGAGACCGACGAGGAGCAGCGGTGGCTCTCCACCAGGTGAACTGTCAGGGCACTTCCGGACACAGCAGGAGAGGATTATCCAGATGAGTGGCCTTCACGACCTCCCGCCGAGAGTCTTCAGCCTCATAGAATCCGGCGTCGTCGCGGAGTTCTCGACGGTTTCCGCGGCAGGAATTCCGATCGACACGCCCACCTATTATTTCCCGGCCGACGACATGTCTACCATCGACCTGGCCACGGGCCTGCCCAATCCGGCCAAGGCCGAGCGGGTGCGGCGTACCTCGAAGGTCGGACTCCTGATCGAGGGCCGCCCCGAAGAGCCGGTCGTGGTCATCCGCGCCCACGGGGCGGTGCGGGACGGCGACATCCAGGCCAACGCCCTGCGTTACCTCGCCGAGACCGGCTACCAGGGGATCAGCCACGGAATCACCTGGGAGGAGGCCCGGAAGGCGGTCACCTACTGGTCCCGCATCGTCATCGAGAACAAGCCCGAGCGAATCTACTGGTGGGACAACCACGCTGCCCTCGGCAGCCCACCGCAGGTGTGGAACGCGGCGCCCGACACGGTCTATCCGACGTCCGACCCCGCGCCCACCGGCACGATGAAGCGATCGGCCTGGCCGGTCCGCCCCTGGCAGGACGTGGCCAGGGACGCCGTGGACGGCGGGACTCCAGCGCATCTCTCGGTACTCGACGAGGACGGATTTCCGCTTCCCATGCGGGCGAGCTCCTTCGAGCTGACAGCCGAAGGCTTCCGGCTGTCGATACCCAAGGGCACGCCCTGGCAGCTCAAGGGCCGGGCGTCGCTCACCTTCGCGGGGTTCCGCACATTCGTCGGCGACGCCGGCCCGGACGGCGACCGGGTCCTGTTCCGCGTCGAACGCTCGCTTCCCCAGCACCCGGCGACGCTCGACACGAAGCAGGTTCTCCGGCCGAGCGAGGACACCCTCGCGAAGGCCCGGGCGCGGCTCGAGTACGAGGCGCAGCGGCGGGGCCAGTCGCTCCCGGTCATCCCGGCGGACCCGCCGGCGCGCACGCGCATCGCGCTGATCCGCCAGGCACGCATCGCCAGCGACGCGCCGATCACCGGCATCACCGAGGAGCACGGGAACCGCCGGACCTGACCTGCCACCCGCCGCCCAGTCGGCCGTCGCCCGGCGGGCCGGTTTCACCTCGCCTGCTCGGCGACGCGGACGGCGACGGTGAGTGTCGCCGCGGCCGCGATCGCGGTGATCGTCCGCACGTGGTTCCAGGCGGTCCAGCCCGGCTGGTAGTCCGCCCACCGCCGCGCCGCGTCGGCACCGGCCGGCGACACACCGGCCAGCGCGTCGTTGCGGGGAACGTGGTAGACGATCGTCACCACGATCGCGACGAGATACAGCACGCTGCCGACGAGCCGCAGGACGGCGCCCGGCCGGTCGAGGTCCAGCGCCGCCGCGGCGCCGAGGACGGCGCAGGCCAGCGCCGTCCCCAGCAGGGCCGTCATGAACCAACCGGTGGGCGCCCACCGGTTGATGCCCTGCATCGCCGCGAGGCCCTGTGCGGGCGGCAGCCCGTCGAGCGCCCGCATCACGAACACGGAGAAGGCGAAGAAGACGCCGCCCACGACGCCCGAGCCGACCGCCGAGACGATCGTGAGCGGGGCCAGCACCCGCTCTGTCATCGGGTCGCCCGGCCGCTGTCGGCCGCGGCGCGCGCCGGGCACGCCCTCCTGGTCACGGTGGTCGTCACATATGTCGTCATGTGACCAGCCAAGCCCGCCCGACCGAGACGGCCCATCGCCCAGGATCTCGGATCCATACGCGAACGTCCACCGCGGCCCGTCCAGGGCCCAGCCGCGGCCTGGATCCCGCGCATGACCGGCCGGATCACCCGACCCGGCCACCCGCGACCGTCTGATCACTATCATTTCGGCCCGTGGACGTCCTGGCCGGAATGCTGGACGGGCCGCGGGCGCGGGGGGCGTTCGCGATCCGCTCGGTCATGTCCCCGCCCTGGTCGATGCTCATCAGGGACCGGGCGCCGCTGACCGTCGTCGCGGTCGTGCACGGCGAGGCCTGGGTGCTCCCCCGGGACGCCCCCGCGGTGCGGCTGCGCGCGGGCGACGTGGCCGTCGCCCGCGGGCCCGACCCGTACGTCGTCGCCGACGACCCGGCGACCCCGCCGCGGATCGTGATCCATCCCGGGCAGGTCTGCACCACGCCGGAGGGTGCGAGCCTCGCCGCGGAGATGGATCTCGGCGTGCGCACCTGGGGCAACCACCGGGACGGCGCGACGGCCCCGCCGACGACGATGCTCACCGGGACGTACCAGCAGCACAGCGAGGTCAGCCGCCGGCTGCTCGACGCGCTGCCGGCGCTGGCCGTCATCCGCGCGGACGACTGGGACTGCCCGCTGGTACCCATGCTGGCCCAGGAGATCGGCCGGGACGACCCGGGCCAGGCCGCCGTCCTCGACCGGCTCCTGGACCTGCTGCTCGTCACCGCGCTGCGGGCCTGGTTCGCCCGCCCCGACACCGACGCGCCGCCCTGGTGGCGGGCCAACGGCGACCCCGTCGTCGGCCACGCGCTGCGGCTGCTGCACAACCATCCCGAGCGCCCCTGGACGATCGCCGCCCTCGCCACGGCCACAGGCGTCTCCCGCGCCTCGTTCGCGCGCCGGTTCGCCAGCCTGGTCGGCGAGCCGCCCATCGCGTTCCTGACCGGCTGGCGGCTCACTCTGGCCGCCGACCTGCTCCAGGAGCCGGCGGCCACGGTCGGCGCGGTGGCCCGCCAGGTCGGCTACGGCAGCCCGTTCGCCCTCAGCACGGCGTTCCGCCGCCGGTACGGCGTCAGCCCGCAGCAGTACCGGGCCCGCGCCCACGGCGACCGGGCGGACCAGCCGCCGGCCGAAGGCAGGTCGTAGGCAGCACGCCGGGCCGGCATCGCCGCGTGGCCGGCCGGGCACCGGGGCGTTGCCGTCACCGGCTGTCGTCCAACCGACGTCTCCGGACGGTTCCGGGCCCGGCCCGGGCACACCCCGGGCGGCCCATGAGTGGCAAAGTGGGTGCATGTCACAGAGCGTGCCCCCAGGCTGGTACGACGACCCGTCAGGGCAGCCCGGCACTCGATGGTGGGACGGCAGCACCTGGACCGACCACACCCAGCAGGTCCCGCCCCAGAGCGGGCCGGGCCCGGGCGACTGGGGTGGCCCGCAGGGCTACCAGCCGCCGCCCGTGCAGACCAGGCACACCCCGGACCGGGTGCAGCGGCAGGTCCGCGAGCAGGCCAAGGTGCACGTGCCGGCGCAGGGCGGCGGTTCGCTGTTCAGCGAGCCGGTGCTGGTCGTCAACCAGAAGACGAAGCTGATCGAGCTGACGAACGAGTACGCCGTCTTCGACCAGAACGGCAACCAGATCGGCTCCGTCGTCGAGGTCGGCCAGAGCGCGCTGAAGAAAGCCCTGCGCTTCGTGTCGTCGGTCGACCAGTTCCTCACCCACCGGCTCGAGGTGCGCGACGCCACCGGTGCGCCGCAACTGGTGCTGACCAGGCCGGCGAAGCTGTTCAAGTCGAAGGTGGTCGTGACGCTGCCCGACGGCCGGGAGGTCGGCAGCATCGTCCAGCAGAACGTGTTCGGCAAGATCCGGTTCGGGCTGGAGGCCGGCGGCACGAACGTCGGAATGATCAAAGCCGAGAACTGGCGGGCGTGGAACTTCTCGATCGTCGACCAGAGCGACACCGAGGTGGCCCGGGTCACCAAGACCTGGGAGGGCCTGGCCCGGACGATGTTCACCACGGCCGACAACTACGTGGTGCAGCTGCACCGGCCGTTGCCGCAGCCGATGCTGAGCCTCGTGGTGGCCTCGGCGCTGACCATCGACACCGCCCTCAAGCAGGACTCCAACTGAGCCGGGTGCGGCGTGGGCACCGGTGACCGGTGCCCACGCCGCACCGCCGGCTGAGCGGGCTCAGCCGTCTGAGCGGGCTCAGCCGGCCCAGACGGTCTTGAGGTTGCAGAACTCCCGGATGCCGACCGCGCTCAGCTCCCGGCCGTAGCCGGAGCGGCGGACCCCGCCGAACGGAAGCTCCGGGTGCGAGCTGACCATCCCGTTGAGGAAGACCGCGCCGGCGACCAGGTCGGTGATGAACCGCTCCTGCTCGGCCGGGTCGGTCGTCCACGCGTTGGAGCCGAGCCCGAACGACGTCACGTTCGCCAGCTCGATCGCCGCGTCGATGTCCGGCACCCGGTAGAGGGTGGCCAGCGGGCCGAACGCCTCCTCCAGGTGCAGGCGCATCCCCGGGGTGACGTCGCCGACGACGGTCGGCGGGAAGAAGTACCCCGGCCCGGACGGCGCCGTCCCGCCGCACAGGACGCTGGCGCCCTCCTTCACCGCGTCGGCGAGAAGCTCCTCGAGGTCGACTCGGCCGCCCTCGGTCGCCACCGGGCCGATGTCGGTGGCCGGGTCCATCGGGTCACCGACCTTCAGCGCCGCCATCCCGGCGACGAACAGCTCGGCGAACCGCTCGTAGACGTCCTCGTGGACGATGAAGCGCTTCGCGGCGATGCAGGACTGCCCGTTGTTCTGGCAGCGGGCGGTGACCGCCACCTCGGCGGCGCGCGCGACGTCGGCGGAGGGCATGACCACGAACGGGTCGCTGCCGCCGAGCTCGAGGACCGTCTTCTTGATCTCCTGCCCGCACACGGACGCGACGGCCTGCCCGGCCGGCTCGCTGCCGGTGACGGTCGCCGCGGCGACCCGGGGGTCACGCAGCACCGCCTCGACCTGCCCGGCGCCGATCAGCAGGGTCTGGAACGCGCCCTCGGGGAACCCGGCCCGGCGGAACAGGTCCTCCAGGTACAGCGCGCACTGCGGGACGTTCGAGGCGTGCTTGAGCAGCCCGACGTTGCCGGCCATCAGGGCCGGGGCCGCGAACCGGACGACCTGCCAGAGCGGGAAGTTCCACGGCATCACCGCGAGGACGACGCCGAGCGGCTGGTACCGGCCGAACGCCCGGCTCGCGCCGACCGAGCCCGGGTCGGCCAGCGTCTCGTCGGCGAGGAACGCCTCCGCGTGCTCGGCGTAGAAGCGCATGCCCTTCGCGCACTTGGCCGCCTCGGCCTCGGCCGAGCGCAGCGTCTTGCCCATCTCGGTGGTCATCGTCACGGCGATCTCGTGCCGTTCCGCGTCGAGAAGGTCGGCGGCCCGCCGCAGCAGCGCGGCCCGTTCGGCGAAGGACGTCCGGCGGTAGGCGGCGGCCGTCGCGCTGGCCAGGGCCAGCCGCTGCTCGATCTCGTCTCCGTCGAGCGCGTCGAACTTCCTGACCACTGCGCCCGTCGCCGGATTGACCGACTGGATCGCCATGTCGCTCCCTCTGCTGAATCTGCCCGCTGGGTCTGCCCGCCTGACTGCCGGGACGCGGCCACGGCCCCCGGAGGAGCGGGCACTCCCGTCGTCGGCGCGGGCCCTTTCCGACTCCGCCGTCGACGCGGGCCTTTCCCGACTCCGCCGTCGACGCGTTACTCACCGATCGACGCGATAATCCCCGATCTCGCCGCGCCGTGCCGGTGCCTGGCACCGTTTGCCCACCAATTCGCCGGTCAACCGGTCAACCAGGCGTCGTCGGTCGGCTCCGGTCGGCTCCGGCCCGTTCCAGGACACGCCGTCACAAGCCGGACCTTAACAGAGTGAGCGATTACTTGTGTCAGGCGATCTGGGTGCCGCCGTCCACCGACAGCACCTGCCCGGTGACGAACGCGGCGGCCGTCGAGGCCAGGTAGACGGCGGCGGCACCGATCTCGGCGGGCAGAGCGGTCTGCCGCTCCAGCACCGTGCGCCGGCCGATGGAGTGCAGTTCCGGGCCCCGGGTGGCGGCCAGCCGGGCGAACACCCCGTCCGGATGCCAGCGGCTGCCCGAGCTGACGTCCCGGCTCATGTCCTCGGGCAGGGTCCCGTAGGGCGCGATCGCGTTGACGGTGATGCCCTGGCGGCCGACCTCCTTGGCCAGCACCTTGGTGAAGGCGTGCACCGCGCCCTTCATCGCCGAGTACACGGCGAGCAGCGGGTCACCGACGATCCCCGACGTCGACCCGATGTTGATGATCCGCCCGCCGCCCCGCTCGATCATCCCGGGCAGCACGGCGTGGGTGCAGTTCAGCGTGCTCGTGATGTTGAGCGCGATGTCCCGCTCCCAGGTGGCCGGGTCCGAGTCGGCGAAGGCGTCGAGGTCGACATTGCCACCGACGTTGTTCACCAGCACGTCGACGGCGCCCAGCCGCTCCCGCACGGCGGCCACCATGACGCCCACCTGCGCGCGGTCGGTGACGTCGGCGGCCTGCCACAGCGCGCGGCCCGCCCCGGCGGCCAGCAGCTGCTCGCACACCCGCCGGCCCTGCTCCTCGTCGCGGCCGACGATCACGACGTTCGCCCGCTCGGCCGCGAAGGCGAGGGCGATGCCCCGTCCGACGTTGGCGTTCCCGCCCGTGACCACCACTGTGTGGCCGTCCAGCCCGGTTTCCATGATGTGCCCTTCCGTGTCCGATGCGGCTTGCCCGTCAACCCGCCGACCCGCCGACCCGTCGACCTGCCGGTCAGGCGGCTGGCGGGTCAGGCGGCTGGCAGGTCGACGAGGACCTTCATCCGCCGGCCGTGGCGGAGATCCTCCAGCGCCGCCGGCAGCTCGGTCAGGTCGACGTGCTCGACCCAGCCCGCCGTCGGGTAGGCGTCGCCCGCGATCAGTTCGAGCACCCGGGCGAACACTCCGGGGCCGTAGCCCAGCGAGCCGGTCAGCTCGATCTCGCCGCGGGCCAGCACCCACGGGGCGAACTCGACGGCGCGCTCGGCGACCGCGATCCCGACGTAGCGTCCCCGGGCCCGCAGCACCGCCGGGGCCAGCCCGAACGTCCCGGGCACGCCGGCGGCGTCCAGCACGACGTCCACGCCACGACCACCGGTCCGGCGTCGCACCTCCGCGGCGACGTCGCTGGACGTCGGATCGAGCACGTCGGCGACCCCGAGCCGCGCCGCCGCGGCCCGTCGAGCCGGCGCCGGCTCGACGAGCAGGATGTCCGACACCCCGACCGCGCGCAGCCCGAACACGACGCCCGTCCCGATCGGCCCGGCGCCGAACACCAGAGCGGACCCGCCCGGTCCGACGCCGGAACGCAGCACTCCGTTGAACGCGACCGCCATCGGCTCGGCCAGCGCGCCCTCGGCCAGCGACATCGACGCGGGAAGGCGGTGCACCATCGCCCGCGGAACCGTCGTGTACTGGGCCAGCCCGCCGCCGTTCGAGCAGATCCCGTGCGTCATGACCTGCCGGCACAGCTCGGGGAGGTCGGCCACGCAGCGGTCGCAGTGCCCGCAGGAGTAGAGCGGCTCGACGCTGACCCGCTCGCCGACGGCGACGTCGGTGACGCCCGCCCCGACCGCCGCGACCACCCCGGCGAACTCGTGGCCCACGATCTGGGGCAGCACACCGCCGGTGAGCGGGTGCGGCACGGCCGTGCAGGCCCGCGGCCCGGCGAAGATCTCGGTGAGGTCGGTGCCACACAGCCCGTTGTGCGCCACGGCGATCTTCACCTCGCCCGGCGCCGCCTCCGGCTCGTCGACCTCCTCGACGCGCAGGTCCCCGGGGCCGTGCAACCGCACCGCGATCATGACGCCCGGACCTGGTCGATCAGCTCGCGCACCCGCGCGGCGCCGAGGCCGGCGGCCCGCGTGGCGGGCATCCCCTCGGTGGCCGGGGAGAGCACCTCGGGCCCGACCCAGCCGAGCGCGCCGATACCGTCGAGCACGCCGAGCAGCCGGACGAGGTCGAAACCGCCGTCGCCGGGAAGCAGCCGGTTGAAGGTGTCCCGGCCGATGTCGTCCGGCGGCGCCGCGGGGCCGTCGGACACCTGCACCGCGAAGACCCGGTCGCCCGGCAGCTCCTCGAGCGCCGCGAAGTCGGGATTACCGCGGAAGAAGTGCCACGTGTCGAACACCAGGCCGCCGTTGGCCCGGTCGGCCGCCGCGACCACGGCCAGCGCGGCCGGCAGGTCCCTGATCGCCATCATGGCCATGAACTCGAGCTGGACCAGGGTGTCGACGTCCGCGGCTCGGTCGCACAGGCCGCCGAACGCGGTGGCGATCTCCTCGAGCCCGACGTCGCCGGTCGGGCGGGCGAACGCCGTCAGCGAGACGGGCCGCAGGGCCGCGCACATGTCCAGCACCTCGTCCGCGGTGAAGGCGATGGAGCGCGCCGCCGTCATCGGCGCGCCGCCGTACCAGTTCATGAGCCCGTCGAGCACGACGCCGAGCCCCTGGCCGCGCAGCTGGCGGCCCAGGTCGGCGGGGGTGGTGCCGGCCTCCTCGGCCAGCGCGACGTCCAGCGGGCTGATCGAGATCCGGCCGAACCCGCCGACGACGGCGGCCTCCACCCGCTCCGCCAGGGGGCGCTGCAGGCCCACGGTGCCGGACCACATCACCCAGCCGATGTTCTCCGCCGAACCCGCCATCCGCGGCACCCGCCCCTCAGCCACCTGGCACACTACGCCGAATCCGACACCCAGTGCCACCCTCGATATCCTGGGGCAGGTATGGCGCGGCGTATAGTACGACCGTGGTGGGTGAGGCGTCAGCAGAGCACGGCCCCTCAACAGGGCTCGGCCTGTCAGCAGGGCTCGGCCTGTCAGCAGGGCTCGGCCTGCGCGAGCGCACCCGGCGCGCCGTACGGACCGAACTGATGTCCGTCGCGATGGACCTGTTCGTCCGCAACGGCTACGAGGCCACGACGATCGACGAGATCGCGGCCGCCGCCGGAATGTCGCGCCGCAGTTTCTTCCGCTACTTCGGGTCGAAGGAAGACGTGGTGCTGGGGCACCTCGACGCGCTCGGCACCGCGCTGGCCGAGGCCCTGGCCGAGCGGCCCGCGGACGAGGACGCCTGGACCGCGCTGCGCCGGGCCTTCGACACCCTGATCGCCCACCAGTCCAACGACTCGCAGGCCGCCCTCGCCCTGCGGCAGATACTCGACGGGAATCCGGGGCTCCAGGCCCGCAACCTGGAAAAGCAGTGCCGCTGGCACGACCGGCTCGCCCCCCAGGTCGCCGCACGCCTCAGTTCCCCGGCAACTGGATCCGCGGATACCGGGCCCACGGATAACAATGCCGCGGGAGCCGGCGGCGAAGGCGCCACCAACGCCGGTGACAGCCAGGCGGGGGCCGGCCCCACCGCCGGCGCTCGCCCGGCCGCGGTCATCGGCGCCGCGCTGGCCTGCATGGAGGCGGCGAACCGTGCCTGGATGGCCACCGACGGCCGCACACCGCTGGCCACCATCCTCGACGACGTCATGCGCACCGTCCGCCCCGCCGCCTTCTAACCGCCCGCCAACTGGTCAGACTCCTCGCCGCAGCCCAGGATTTCGACGGGCTCCGCCAGCACGCCAGCACCGGCGACCAATACGCCACCGAACAGCTAGCCGAACTACTCGCCAAAGCAAGGGACCTCGACGGGCTCCGCCACCGTGCCAGCGCTGGCGACCAGTACGCCGCCCGCTGGCTGGTCCGGCTGCTCGCCAAAGCGGGAGATGATCGGCTGCGGCGGTTCGGGTTCGATGTGCATGGGCAGATCGCCAACGGGCCTACCTGGTAGTCGGAAGTGCCCCGTGTCGCCAGTGGTGGGTACTGGCGTCGGACGCCGTAGACAGCGCGAACCGCAAGTACCACCGCACCGCGAGCACGATCACCTCCGGCGGGAACCGGAACCCCCGCGAACTCCGACACTGGCGCTGGCGGAGCGACCGCACCTCGACCCATCACCTGATCATGACCAACCTCTAGTGCCGCATCCGTGAAGGTTTGCCCGTTGTGAGGGCGCGCCGGGTCGGGTCCCGCAGAGGCCTGGCTGTCCGGCTGATGATCTGTGGTGTGGCGGAACGGGTGCGGGTCCGGGAGATCGATCCGGACGAGGGGCAGCGGCTGTTGCGGATCGTGCGCCGTTCGTCGGGGTCGNTGGTGACGTGGCGGCGGGCGCAGATGATCCTGCTCTCCGCGCAGGCCATGACCCCAGGCAAGATCGCGGAGGTGACGTTCACGTCCGAGGACCGGGTCCGCGACGTGATCCACAAC